>NZ_JAMXFI010000155.1:0-19559 GCF_025460875.1 Microvirga yunnanensis | reverse complement strand
GCCAAACTATGGAGCGCCAGTTTTGACATGTCCCGGCAAGACCGAGACCAGGTGAAAATCCCGCGGGCCTTGCTCAATCGCCTCACTGAGGCCGCATGCTTCCCCGCCTGAAAGGGCCAAACTCCAGATGAGATCCAGCAGGCAAGGGGTCGGCACCATTCTGACGGCGCACCTATATCACCGGCGGCACAGGAAACACGGATGCGCCAACGGTCCTACGGCCTTCCTCACTCCTGTCTTGTGGTCCACCGCCCACCCTCACCGCACGGTCGGTAGGAAGCGTCAATACGGCGTGCCTTCAGCACGCTGGCGCCGCAGGGCCTCGGCGTACCACACCAGCTCGTCGACAAAGCGGGTGGCGGCCTTGTCGAGCCACGCCACCTCCGGATGTCCGTCCGATGTGAGCGCCGTACCGATCTCGGGAATCGGCAGCAGGGATGGGATACTGGGTGTCCCAAGCTCGCAGAGCATCGCCCGCAGCTGCATGGCAGCCCTGACGCCGCCGAAGCGCCCGCCCGAGTAGCAGACGATGGCGGAAGGCCGCCAGGAATACTCCTCCAGAAAGTGATCCAGCGTGTTCGACAGGCCAGGCGGAATGCTGTGGTTGTACTCTCCGGACACGACCACGAAAGCATCCGCGCGTCGGAAGAGTTCAGCAAGACGCTCGAGAGTCTCGGGGGCCTCTCCCTTGGGATATTCCTTGTACATGCGGTCGAGCAGCGGCAGCTTCAGCTCGAGCGGGTCCACTAAAGGCGCCACGGCCCCTCGGGTCTCCAGATGACGAAAGATGAAGCGGGCAGCCTTGATCCCTTGGCGGTCGGAGCGAACCGAGCCCAGGATCACGGGTATGAGAAGAGCCATTTCGTCCTCCTGGCGATTAAAGCAGGGCTGTGATGGCACCATTTGCGGATATCCGCCGCATGATTAGTCTCACGAGAGACATCCTACCCGTCTGCTGCCGGAAGTGCTCATACCCAGTTTCTATCGACATGACAGGTAACGGGCATTTCATCTCATGCATCTCGCCTGCCATCATGCTCGTATCCGACGCTTCCGGACTCGACCGGCGGACACTGGCACCAAGAGGCCTTCATGAGCACCAACGAGCACGACCGCATTCTCATCGTTGACGACAATCCGATGTTCTGGGAGGCCCTCGTGAAGTGGCTCCGGGCCGCCGGTCACGATGTCATCACGGCCGAGAGCGGCGAGCAGGCCTTTGTCATGCTTCGGGATTGGCAGCACCCCATCGGCTGGCTCTACACCCGGGCAAGCCTCCCCGGATTGATCGACGGCTGGATCCTGGCCGATGAGTACCATGATGCCCATTCCGGTCGTGCCGTCGTCGTCGCGGCTCCGCAGGCCCGGTCATCCCGTGCCGGCGACATTATCCTCGGCCAACCAACACCCGCGGCCGTGATGGAGGTCCTGCGCCGTCAGATGAACATGCACAGGAGCCTGCCAATCGCTGCCGATGCTAACTCGCGCCAGCAGCGGCGTGCCGCCTGATGCCATATTCGGAGTGGGGCAGATAGCCATTAGGCATGGAGCTCATAGAGAGGTGATATTTCTGTTTCTCGAAGCCACCTGGGACAATCGCCGTCATTTCCTCAGGAGGATCCCATGACGGAACTCTCCAATGCCCCCAAACGGGCTCGTGTCGTGATCGTTGGCGCAGGCTTCGGCGGTCTGACGGTGGCGAAGGATTTGGCCCAGGCACCAGTCGACCTGACGATCATCGATCAGCACAACTATCACCTGTTCCAGCCCCTGCTCTATCAGGTGGCGACGGCAGCCCTCTCACCGGCTGATATTGCGTCGCCGATCCGCACGATCCTCAACGGACAGCGGAATTCCTCCGTGATGCTGGCAAAAGTGACGGGCATCGACACGATGTCCGGGGAGGTGATGGCGGGAGACCGTCGGATTCCGTTCGACTATCTCGTTCTCGCGACCGGCGCCCGGCACGCCTACTTCGGCCATGACGAGTGGGAAGCGTTCGCGAAAGGAGTTAAGACAATCGACGATGCCACGGGCCTGCGGCGCAAGATCCTGCTGGCCTTCGAGAAGGCCGAATTTGAACCAGACCCGGAGGAGCGCAGTCGCCTTCTCACATTTGTGGTGATCGGTGGCGGCGCGACAGGGGTTGAGGTTGCGGGAGCCATCGCCGAACTGGCCCGCAAGGCACTTGCAGCCGATTTCCGCTCGATCGATCCGGCACACGCCCGCATCATCCTGATCGAGGCAGGTCCTCGCCTCCTCCCGGTCTTTGAGGAGCATCTCTCCGAGGCCGCAAGGCGTTCCCTGGAAGACCTGGGGGTCGAAGTCCGCGTCTCCACGATGGTGACCGGCTGTGATGAGACGGGTGTGATGCTTGGAGACACGCGGATCGAGGCCAGCACCATTGTCTGGGCCGCGGGCGTGCAGGCCTCACAGGCGGGTCAGTGGCTCAAGGCCGAGGCCGACCGGGCTGGCCGGGTCAAAGTCGCGCCGGACCTCAGCGTCCCGGGTCATCCAAACATCTTTGTCATCGGCGACACGGCCCACGTGCTCGACATGGACGGCAAACCACTTCCGGGCGTTGCCCCTGTGGCGAAGCAGGAGGGCAAATATGTCGCCAATCTGATCCGAACGCGCGTTTCCGGCAGCGATCTCCCGCCCTTCCGCTATCGCGACCCGGGATCGCTCGCCACCATCGGCCGGAAGAAGGCGGTGGTTCAGTTCCGCAGGCTCCGCCTTAGCGGCTATCTGGCGTGGTGGCTCTGGAGCTTGGCCCATATCTACTTCCTGATCGGCTTCCGCAACCGGCTGGTCGTGGCGATGAACTGGGCTTGGACCTATGTGAGCTTCCAGCGCGGCGCACGCCTCATCACCGGTCCCGATCCGAAGCCCGAGTCTGGCGCTCAAGGTGCCGAGGTCACGAGGGAATGTCTGAAGGGAGCGGCATAGCTCTCACTGAGCCAGCTCAGGGGATGGCTGCTCGACAGCTATCCGCTTCTTCTCGACACTTGCTGCAATCGCGGGTTGGCCGAGCCAACGGGCCTGCATCGCCTCTTTGACCAGGGCGCCGACTGCGGGGGAATGCGGACGCCCGCGGACCGTGACAAGGTTCACCTCGCGCCAGAACTCGGGATCGACCATGGGACGGCAGACCACCATGGGATGCTTGGCGCACCTTTGCGTCATGAAGCCAAAGCCGAGACCGGCTGCGATCATCGCCAGGATCCAGTCGTCCCTTTCGCTCCGGTACACAGTTTCGCAGCCCTCGAACCCATGCTCGCGCCAGAGCGCCCCGGCATAGCAGTAGAACTCGCAGTTAACCCGGTTGAGATAGCGATCACCCGTGAGGTCGCGTGGGCGGATGGTGTTGCGCTGTGCTAAAGGGTGATCGGGCGACACCACAATCATGAACTGTTCCCGGAACAGCGGCATGTAATGTAATCGCTCATCCGGCTCCTGCCCTGGGATGCAGTAGATCGCCACCTCGAGGTCCCCGTTCAGGAGCCGGCTCTCCAGCTGAGCCGCGCTGGCGTCGACCACCTCAAGCTCAATTCCCGGGTGCCGCAACTGCAGACCGCTGACCAGGTCAATGAGTTCATCTGGCTGGATCGTGCACATCACCCCGAGTCGCAGTCTGGTTTTCTTCAGTTTGGCGAAGTCGAAAGCCTGCCGTTTGGCTGCCTCTGTCTGGGCATAGACCTGCTCGAGATGCGGCTTCACCATGCGCCCCAGTTCCGACAGGTGGGTGTTGGTCCGCTCGCGATGGAATAGAACGCCCCCAAGTTCCTCCTCGAGCAGCTTGATTGCTCGGGTGAGGGAGGGCTGCGCGACATTGCAGCGCTCGGCCGCCCGCGTGAAGTTGAGATCTTCGCAAACGGCGAGGAAGTACCGGATCTGGTGCATTTCCATTGGGATCCTCCCCATGGGCTGATCGGTGGCATTCTCAGACTACCGCCGATCGGTCCGCTGCGGTGATAGCTTCTGGCTATGGAATCAAGGCTCACTCGGCATTTCCAATCCGTTCTGGCCTGACCGACCATGAGGCTACCGCATCGCGCCGGCTCCACCTGGTTGCCTCCATCTGGGCGCAGCGGAACAGAGGAGACATGGATATGCTGAACCAAATTCGAGGCCGCTCTATGCTCCGGACCGGGCTCTGCGCGGCCACCCTCGTGGCCGGTGCCATTCTTGCCGCCCCGGCAAGCGCCGGGGAGTGCCCGGCGGATAAAGTCAGCCCCGGCGTCCGAACCTCCGGCGAGACGAAACCACAGGGTGTCACGGATACCGTCCTGGCGTCGGTCGACCTGTCCAAGGAGAAGGTGAACCTGGCCGATCATCAGCTGCGGACCCGGAAGCTCGTCATCCAGCCCGGCGGCGTTGTGCCCTGGCACAGCCACGAGGACCGGCCGGCCCTGATCTACGTCGTCTCGGGCACGATCGAGGAATACGCCAGCAACTGCTCCGTGCCAATCGTCCACAAGGCGGGCGAGGTTTCGGTCGAGAAGAGCGGCGTGCAGCACTGGTGGAAGAACACCAGCAAGGCCCCGGTCGTGCTGCTGTCCTCTGACGTGTTCCACAACATGGCGGACCCACACATGATGTGACGGGTCCGGCTGCTTCGGCTGGTGCTCGGCCTATCGGACCGAGCACCAGACTACCCTCCTGCGACGGGAGACGATGATGACAGCGTCCAGCCAAGACCGGGCCATGCCGATGCACGGCCATCATGCCGGCACGGTCGAACGGACTCTTCTGATTGGCCTGATTGCCTTCCTGACGGTGGTCGATCTGTTCGGCACTCAGGCCATCCTGCCGGCGTTGGCCCGAAGCTATGGCGTGACGCCGGCGGCGATGGGCTTTGCCGTGAACGCGACCACGATGGGCATGGCGGTCGCTTGCCTGGGCGTCGCTTACTTCAGCCATCGCATCGACCGCAGGCGCGGCATTCTGATCAGCCTCACGCTGCTGGCGATCCCGACAGCCCTGCTGGCGGTCGCACCCAACCTCACGACCTTCACGGTGCTGCGGATCGCTCAGGGGCTATGCATGGCGTCCGCCTTCACCCTCACCCTCGCCTATCTGGGCGAGCATTGCAGCGCCACGGATGCCGGCGGCGCCTTCGCGGCCTACATCACCGGCAATGTTGCCAGCAACCTCTTCGGCCGGCTTCTGGCGGCGGGGCTTGCCGACCATCTCGGCCTGCCGGCGACCTTCCTGTCCCTGGCGGGCCTGAACCTGCTCGGCGCCGTGATCGTCTATGTCTGGCTCACGCAATCCGCGATGATGATAGATCAGGGCGAGCCTGACCGGTCACCGTTCTCCGTCTGGGCCGAGCATCTGCGCAACCCGCTTCTGCGCCCCAGCTTCGCCATCGGCTTCTGCATCCTGTTCGCCTTCATCGGCACCTTCACTTACGTGAACTTCGTGCTGGTTCGCGAGCCGATCGCGATCGGCCAGATGAGCCTCGGCCTCGTCTACTTCGTCTTTGCGCCTTCCATCGTCACCACCCTGTTGGCCGGTCGCACGGTGCAGCGGTTCGGGACCCGGCCCACCTTCTGGGGATCGCTGGCCGTCGCAGGTCTCGGCCTGCCCCTCCTGGTCGTGCCGAGTCTCCCTGCGATCCTGACCGGCTTGATGCTTGTGGGCGTCGGCACCTTCTTCGCCCAGGCAACCGCCACAGGGTTCGTCAGCCATGCGGCCACGACGGACCGGGGCTCTGCGAGCGGCCTCTATCTCGCCTCCTACTTCTCGGGCGGGTTGGTCGGCAGTGCGATCCTGGGCCAGGTTTTCGACCGGTACGGCTGGGCGGCCTGCGTCGCGGGCGTCGGTCTCTCGCTCCTGGCGGCCGCACTCCTTGCTGTCCAGCTGCGACCTGCGTCCGAGGGGCCTGCGCCCGAGGCAGGGCGCAATGTTCCACCCCCGTCTCCGGCCGCGGTCCAATAGGCGCAGGCGGGGGGCTCGATAGCGAGTCTCTATCAATACGACAGCGAACCGGCATTTCGGATCCGAGCCTCTCGCTGCCATCGTCGGAGGGCCGGATACCAGCCACCGGAACGTATCACGACAACCCTGCAGGAGGATCATCATGAACGTCGCCCTCACCCAACCAGCGACCGGTTCCGCGAGAGTTCTGGACGGCAAGGTCGCCATCGTCACCGGCTCCACCAGCGGGATCGGGCTCGGGATTGCCCGCTCGTTCGCCTTCGCCGGCGCCTCGGTGGTCCTCAACGGCTTCGGCAAGCCGGACGAGATCAACACTACCCTTGAAGGCTTGCAGAACGAGACAGGCAGCAAAGCCGTCTATTCGGCCGCCGATATGACCAAACCGGACGAGATCGCCCGCATGGTCAATCTTGCCCTGGAGAGCTTCGGTCGGCTCGATATCCTGGTGAACAACGCCGGCATCCAGCATGTCAGCCCCATCGATCAGTTCCCGGTCGAGAAATGGGATGCGGTCCTGGCGATCAACCTCTCCTCCGCCTTCCACACCATCCGTCTCGCCCTGCCGGCGATGCGGCGGCAGGGCAGCGGCCGCATCATCAACATCGCCTCGGCACACGCCCTCGTCGCGTCGCCGTTCAAATCCGCCTATGTGGCGGCGAAGCACGGCATCGTCGGCCTGACCAAGGTGGTGGCTCTCGAGACGGCGGAGCAGAACATCACCTGCAACGCCATCTGCCCAGGTTATGTCTTCACCCCTCTGGTCGAGGCTCAGATCGAGGGGCAAGCGAAGTCGCATGGCATTCCACGCGAGCAGGTCATCCGGGACGTGCTCCTGGCGCAGCAGCCCAACAAGCGGTTCGCCACTGTCGATGAGATCGGCGCCTTTGCGACTTTCCTCGCCAGCGACGCCGCGGCCTCGATTACCGGTGCTGCGCTCCCGGTTGATGGCGGCTGGACCGCCCACTGAGGAGGACGCCATGCTCAAACACGTCACACCTGATGTCCTCAAGGCGGACAAGGGCTCCGATGCAGCAGTGATCAGCGAACTCGAGCGGGCGGGAACGCCCCCTGACGCGATCACCGAGCAGCGGCTCCCGGACGTCGTACCGGCCCGCCGGCGACGCATCCCGAAGGAGCTCGGCCAGATCGTCCTCGTGCTGCAGGGCGGCGGCGCACTCGGGGCGTACCAGATCGGCGCCTACCAAGCACTGCATGAGGCCGGCGTCGAGCCCGACTGGGTGATCGGCACCTCGATCGGAGCGATCAATGCCAGCATGATCGCCGGCAATGCCCCGGAGGATCGGATGGAGCGGCTTCAGGAGTTCTGGAGCCGCATGCAGCACAGCCCGTGGATAGAACTCCTTGGGGCGTGGCCTCTCGTGGGGCCGCTGGCCACGAACCTGACCACCATCACCCAAGGCATTCCGGCCTTCTTCAGGCCGAACCTGCCGGCTTTTCTGGGTCTCCAGGTGTCCCTCGGATCGGAGACCGCCGGCTATTACGACACCTCGCCGCTGGCCCGGACCCTGACCGATCTCGTGGATTTCGACCGCATCAACGGTAGGGAGACGCGTCTCACGGTGGGAGCCGCCAATGTGCGCACCAGTGAGATGCGTTACTTCGACAGCCGCGACATGGATCTCGATATCCGGCACGTGATGGCCTCCGGCGCCCTGCCCCCGGCTTTCCCGGCCATCCGGATCGATGGCGATCTCTACTGGGACGGCGGCATCCTGTCGAACACGCCGGTCGAGGCCGTGTTCGATGACAACCCGCGGAAGAATTCGGTCATCTTCGCGGTCCACATCTGGAACCCGCAGGGGCCCGAGCCAGACACGATCTGGCAGGTGATGGGTCGGCAGAAGGACATCCAGTACTCCAGCCGCGCGGTCAGCCACATCGCCCGGCAGAAGCAGATTCACCGGCTGCGCCACGTTATCGCCGAGCTCGTGCGCCGGCTACCGGACAAGGAGCAGAAGACGGCGGCTGTGCGGGAGCTGGCGGCTTACGGCTGCCTGACCCGCATGCATGTCGTCCGCTTGCTGGCGCCGCCGTTCGAGGGGGATGACCACACCAAGGACATCGACTTCAGTCCGCGCGGCATCCGCCGCCGCTGGGAGGCGGGCTATGCCGACACCAGCCGGGTTCTGGAACTGGCGCCGTGGTCGGGCGAATTCGATCCGGTCGAGGGTTTCATCCTGCACGAGGCTCGGCCCGGTATGATGATGACAGCGGCCTGAAAAGCAGTCAAAAGGGAGCCGATGGTCGAAACCGATTGGCTCGACCACTCCGCAAAGGCATGTGGCCATGAAGGCTGAGCCTCCCCTGTGGAACCCATGGCTGTGGCCGGTCGTGGCGGCTACCTGCGCGGGCGAGGTTGCCCTGAACGCCGTCCGGCAGGCCCTCGTCGGCGCGGGCCCCGTCGAGTCCATCGGACAGGAGCCGGCTTGGACAACGCCGAACCGGGTCCGCCTGGACCTGCCCACCCTCCGGGTCCGTGAATTCTCGCACGATCCGGGAGGCTTGCCCACGTTGGTTGTGGCGCCCTTCGCGCTGCATGGCGCCACCTTGTCTGATCTCGCTCCAGGGCACAGCCTGATCGAGAGCCTGCTGCGGGAGGGCTTGGCCCAGGTGTGTCTCGTCGAGAGCAAATCGGCAACGACATCGATGCGCTTCCTCTCGATCGACAGTTATCTGGCCGACTTGGTGGTGGTGGTGCAGGACCTTGGGGGACAGGTGAACCTGATCGGGCTGTGTCAGGGTGGATGGCTGTCGCTGATGCTCGCAGCACGGTTCCCCAAGATGATCCATAGTCTTGTTCTGGTGGGCTCGCCGATTGACCTTGACGCTGCGCCATCACACCTGGTTGCGGGCACACGGGCGACCGCCCCGACGATCCTCGAAGGTCTGGTTCATTCTGGCGACGGGCTGATCGTAGGCTCTCGTATGCTGGGGGTGTGGGGCGCCGCCCCACCTGATCGTCCGACAACGCAGCAGGTCCTGCAGGTTGGTGCGGACATCTGCGAAGATTTGGTTGAGCGCTATCGGCACTGGCATCAGTGCCCGATCAATCTGCCAGGGGCCTTCTACCTCCAAGTCGTGGAACAGTTGTTCCGACGTAATGAGCTGGCCAAGGGCGAGTTTCGGGCACTTGGCCAGCTCCTTGATCTCTCCGCCGTCAAAGCGCCGCTGTTTCTTCTCGCCGGTCGGGATGATGATGTCACGCCTGCGCCTCAGCTGCTTGCGGTTCGAGACCGGGTCGGCACTCCCGCGCGAGAGATCCGGACAGCCGTCGCACCTTGTGGTCACCTGTCGTTGTTCATGGGTGCTCGGACGCTGCGGCACGAGTGGCCACAGATCGCGGGGCACATGCAGACGCTTAGTCCATAGCTGGAGTCCTCAAGGCCTTCATAGCGGCCAGCTATCGAGATGAAAGCCGGATGGCATTTCCGTTCGCGATGTCGCCTGCTCAATATTAGCCTGGAAAGGTTGGAACTGACCAAGCTGCCGCAGGAGAACGGTCATGGACATTGAAGTCTCCCGTCGCATCACGGCCACGAGAGGAATGCTGGACGATAAGGTGGCGCTGATCACCGGCTCGACCAGCGGGATTGGCCTTGGCGTTGCACGCTCATTTGCCTCTGCCGGAGCGTCGGTGGTTCTCAACGGCTTCGGCAATTCCCAGGAAATCAACGACACCCTTGAGGGACTGCAGCGTGCGACCGGCAGCAGAGTGGCCTACTCCGCGGCCGACATGGCTAGGCCGGACGAGATTGCCGATATGGTAAACTTGGCGATCGAGACGTTTGGCCGGCTGGACATTGTGGTCAACAACGCCGGCATCTTCCATGTCGGCCCAATCGATCAGGTTCCGGTGGAGAAATGGAATGCGGTTCTGGGGATCAATCTCTCCTCCGCTTTCCACACCATCCGTCTCGCCCTTCCGGCCATGCGCCAGCAAGGCGGGGGCCGCATCATCAACATCGCCTCAGCCCTTGCCCTGGTGGGCGCACCTCTCACATCCGCCTATGCGGCGGCCAAGCACGGGATCGTAGGCCTGACCAAGGTGGTCGCGCTCGAGACGGCTGAGGACAACATCACCTGCAATGCGCTTTGCCCCGGGAACGTCTGGACGCCCCTCGCCGAGGCGCACATCGCGGAGCAGGTTAAGACGCATGGCCTCCCCCGCGAACAGGTGATCCGGAACATCCTTCTGGCCGAGCAGCCGAACAAGCGCTTCGCCGTGGTCGAAGAGATCGGCGCCTTCGCGACATTCCTGGCGAGTGACGCCGCTGCTTCCATCACCGGCGCCGCCCTGCCCGTCGATGGCGGCTGGACGGCTCATTGAGGAGACAACGACCAATCCTGAATTTCGGCACCTTGGCGCCTGCGGTCACACAATCGTGTTGCGGTCTGTGCATCAGCGCATCCGGATCGGGTGTACCTTGACCATCGTATGGAGCCATCGCAACGGGAGACGACCATGGTCGAGCAACCCACGGCTTCCATCCGCCGGCACTCCATCACGGTCCGCGTGACCCATTGGATCAATGCCGTCTGCCTGCTGGTCCTTCTGATGAGCGGCCTTCAGATCTTCAATGCCCATCCGGCGCTCTACTGGGGCCAAGCCTCTACATTCGATCACCCGATCCTGGCCCTGACGGCAACCGGCAGCGATGAGGCCGGCACCAAGGGTGTCACCCAGGTCTTAGGACATGCTTTCGACACCACGGGCTTTCTCGGCGCCTCGACCGGGCCTGGAGGACAGGTCTGGGCGCGTGGTTTCCCATCCTGGATGACGGTTCCGAGCTATCAGGATCTGTCGACCGGAAGGCGTTGGCATTTCTTCTTCGCCTGGCTTCTCGTGGTCAACGGCACGGCATACCTCCTTTACAGTCTCGTCAGCGGCCATCTGCACCGCGATCTCGTGCCGACCCGCCTGCAATTCAGGAAGATCGGGCATACGATCCGGGAGCACCTGCTCCTGCGGTTCCCGCGCGGTGATGAGGCCCGGCATTACAACGTGCTCCAGAAGCTGGCCTATCTGGCCGTCGCCCTCGTGCTGCTGCCGCTGGTGGTCCTCACCGGCCTGACCATGTCGCCCGGAATGAACGCCGCCGTTCCGGAGCTCCTGACCCTCTTCGGCGGACGGCAGTCCGCCCGCACGATCCACTTCCTGGCCGCATCCGGGCTGGTGCTCTTCGTCGTCGTGCATGTTGCGATGGTCCTGCTGTCGGGGGCCTGGAACAACCTGCGCTCGATGATCACCGGAACCTACGTCCTCCCGGGAGGCGCTCATGCGAACTGATCTTGAGCGACGCAGCTTTCTCAAACGGAGTGCCGCGTTGGCGGGAACTCTGGTGCTCGGCGGCTGCGATCGCCTGTCCGAAACGCCCTGGTTCCGGCAGATCCTGGAAAGCGCCGAGAGCGCCACCTCGCGGGCACAACGGTTTCTGCTGGGCTCGGGCCCGCTGGCCCGCGAATATACGGAAGCGGATCTCTCGCCGGTGTTCAGGGCGAATGGCTCGACCTCGGTCGACGACTTCGATTACCAGACCCTCGCCGAGAAACGCTTCGCCGATTGGCGGCTGCAGGTCGACGGCTTGGTCGAGCGTTCGCAGCAGCTCTCTCTCGCTGAGCTCCGGGCCATGCCCTCGCGCACGCAGATCACGCGGCATGACTGCGTCGAAGGCTGGAGCTGCATCGGCAAATGGACAGGCGTCCCGCTGGCGCATGTGCTGGAACAGGCCGGGGTGCAGGCCCGGGCACGCTATGTCGTCTTCCGCTGCGCCGACGCGCTGGAGCCGGAGGCGGGTGTCAATGGGCAATATTACGAAAGCATCGGCTTTGAGGACGCCTATCACCCGCAGACGATCCTGGCCTACGACATGAACGGCCATCCTCTCCCGATCCCGCATGGGGCGCCGCTGCGGCTACGGGTCGAACGTCAGCTCGGTTACAAGATGGCCAAGTACGTCATGCGGATTGAGCTCGTGGAGAGCCTTGCGGGGATCGGTCTTGGCCGCGGCGGCTTCTGGGAAGATCGCGGCTATGAGTGGTACGCAGGCATCTGACCGGCGTTCTTTGTCATTTCGGCAAACACCGCCGGTTGGGCCTGCCATGTTTCGGGTTTTGAAGGAGCAAGCAATGTCATCGAACGCAAGTGTCAACAGGCTCGCTACAGCTCTTCATCGGCATCTGAAGAAGACAATCGGTGGGCCGGCTCTGGTGGCTGCCGTACTCGGATTCGGGCTCTGGCGTTTGTTGGATCTGTCCGCCAATGCAGCGGTCATCATCCCATCACCGTCCATTGATGAGCCACTCGGCGCGGCTTCCGAAACCGTTGTTCTGGCGGGCGGCTGCTTCTGGGGTGTCCAGGGCGTGTTCCAGCATGTGAAAGGCGTGACAAGCGCCGTCTCCGGCTATTCCGGCGGAACTGCGGACACGGCGCAGTACGAGACCGTCAGCTCGGGACGGGCCGGCCACGCGGAATCCGTCAAAGTGACGTTCGATCCTCACCAGGTCAGTTTGGGCCGGATCCTGCAGATCTACTTCTCGGTGGTTCATGATCCGACGGAGCTAGACCGGCAGGGGCCAGATGTCGGATCGCAGTACCGCTCCGCGATCTTTACAGCAAGCGACGCCCAGCTCGAGGTCGCACGGGCTTACATCGATCAGCTGAATCGGGCCCGGGTCTTTCCAAAGCCGATCGTCACCACGGCGGACCGGCTGACCGGGTTCTATCCGGCTGAAGCCTACCATCAGGACTTTCTGACTCTGCACCCCCACTATCCCTACATCGTCATCAACGATCTCCCGAAGGTCGCTGATCTGAAGCAGCTGTTCCCGGACCTTTATCGCGACACCCCCGTTCTGGTCACAAAATCGGGAGCCTGAGGAGCAGTGGCAACGACGTCAGGCCGGGCCAGGGGACCCATGTCGGCCAATGACGTCGCTGGGTGGCACGCAGTACTGCCGACTCGTCAGCTCGGAATGGGCAGGTCGGCTGGTTCTGGCATATCTCTGGAACGCTCTACCGCCAAAGCCCGCTTGCCGAACCAACGCATGCTCATGGCCTCGCGTACCAGCGCCCCAACGGCCGGCGAGTGGGGTCGGCCCCGCACGGTGACGAGGTTCACCTCGCGCCAGAACTCCGGCTCGATGATCGGCAGGCCGACCACAGCCGGATGATTGACCGAGTTGGCCGGCATGAAGGCCCAGCCCAGGCCAGCCGCGACCATGGCTAATGTCCAGTCGTCCCGCTCGCTCCAATAGACGGCAGTGCATTTGACGTTCTGCGCCTGGAACACCGGATCGGCGTAGCCCGCAAACTCGCAGTTCGTGCGATGGATATAGCATTCGCCGTCCAGATCCTTCACCCGAATGGCGTTTCGGCTCGCCAGGCGATGGCGTGATCCGAGCGCCGCTACGATCTGCTCGCGAAACAGGGGAAGGACATGGAGCCGCTCGTCCGGCTCCTTTCCCGGAATGCAGTAGATGGCAACTTCCAAGTGACCTTGGAGGAGACGCTCCTCCAGTTCCCAGGCATTGGCGTCGGCCATCTTCAGCTCGACCCCTTCATGACGGGCCCGTACCGCACCGACGAGATCGACGATCTGATCGGGAGCGATGGTGCACATGATGCCGAGCTTGAGGGGCGTATGCGTCAGCTTGGCGAAGTCCCCTGCCTGGCGCTTGGCTTCCTGCATCTCGCGGTAGACCTGCTCCAGGTGCGGACGAACGATCCGGCCGAGCTCCGACAGATGCGTGTGGGCCCGCTCGCGATGGAAGAGCTCACCCCCGAGTTCCTGTTCCAGTTGCCGGATCGCTCGCGTCAAGGAGGGCTGGGCCACATGACAACGCTCGGCTGCATGCGTGAAGTTCAGGTCCTCGCACAGGGCGAGGAAATACCGCACCTGATGCATTTCCATGGCTCACGTCCTGCAAGCTTGGCCGTGTTCGGCTGGCGAGGGTCTGACCTATTTCCGGTTGAACTCTGCTCCATCAGGTTGGCGATGGAGAACGCGATCCGCAGGCAAGAAGCAAGTTACCTCACGAATACCAAGGCGATAACCGGCTCGATGTGCGAAAGGGCACCTGGATCGCGAGGTCGAGCCTCAAGGGGAGCGATCAGACCTACCGCCAGACGCAACACTCGCCGAAGAATGCCGATCTCCTTAGTTTTTCCGAGAAAGCGGTAAACTGAAGGACGCTCCCGTAGGGTCAACGGCCGAGAGAACGAGTGCTGGGCCGACGCTGTCAGGCGGCCATCCAGGACACCGGCAGGATTCCACCCGCGACAGTCAACCCGCCGGCAACGAGAGCCACGCCAATGATGGGTGAAAGACGCCAGCCCCAAGGGAGCACTTTCTCGGCGAAGACCAGCAGAGTCAGCAGCAGCATCCAGGCCAGGTTCATGACACCTGCGGCCACCAGAATCCCGAACAGGGCCCAGCAGCAACCAAGACAATACAGCCCATGCAAAACTCCCATCCGCAGAGCGCCGCCCCGCCCCTCACGCCAGTGGAGCGCCACGAAGGCCAGCGGCGAGCGGCAGTGGCTCAGGCATAGGCGCTTGAGCGGAGTCAATTGGTACAACCCGGCAACGATCAAGGTGCCCCCCAAGGCAAGCGGCGCCCAGTTGAACGAGCCCGTCGCGACCGGGGAGGAAGCCATGTCATGGCCCCATTGAACGACAGGGTAGACAACCCACCCGGCGAGCAGCCAGACCAGCCCATAGCCTGCAACGAAAATCCAGGTGGGAACGAGCACCGCCCGGTCCCGCCGAGCCTGGGCCTGGGCGAAGGTCAGGATCATCGGCGCGGCGGCCGGCAGCATCATCGCGGCCATCATGACGGTCCAGACCGCGACGAAAATGGCGGCTCCCGTCACCGACAAGCCGGCAGCGGGCATTCCCGCCATGGTCATCCCATCCATGCCGCCGGAAGGCGGGCTGCCAAGGACGGCCACGCTTGTCGGCCTCTCCACGGTGAGCGCCTGGTACAGGGTCAGCCCCCAGGCGCCGATTGTCAGCACAACCAGGGAAACGAGAAGCGACAGACGCGCGTGCCTGAGAAGACCGATCGTACTCTCGCCAGGGAAACGCTTGGTACGATTAGCGCCTTGTCCTGCCAAGCCGGCCTCCCTTGCGGCTAGGCCGAAGCCGGGCCGGACCAGTCGAACGGAATGTGCTTGCTCGACCGGCTCTCGCCGGTCCATTGGAAGCCGAATCCCTCCGTCTGGGCTTCGACCGACCGGCCCCATGTGGCGACCTGCCCTGGCCCGACTTCCGATCCTGGCGGATTGATCGTCTGGACGCGCTGCCCCGGCGGCGTAGTGGGCCCGGTCAGGGCTTCCGCCCGCCCCACGACCCTGCCCGGAATCTCGGCACGCCAGAAGCCCAGGTCGTCCGCGACCTCGAACGTGATCGGGACTAACTCGATACCCCGCAGCTCGCCGATCGTGGCGGCGAAGCTCGCGGGCCATCCGCCGGCCTGTCCCGAGAAGATGATCTGCAGCGCGTCGCGCTGCGGCTGATCGGCTTTCTCATCGATGAACAGGCCCATGGTGGCCTTCGCTTCGCCGGTCCATAGATTGCCCTCGAAAGCCCCCAGGGCGAGCAGGTTCAGGCCGTCGAGGCGGACGGGCCCGAAGTGACCGTTCCTGATATGCCAGGCGAGCAGGCCCTGGCAGGCGTTGTTGGTGGGGGCCTGAGCAAACTCACAGGGACAGGGAATGTCGCAACTGCAGATATCGAACCAGTCGCCGGACAGATGCCATTCGGGGATGGTGCTCATGGAACATCCCTCCTTGTATGCCACATGATACTCCCGAGGGGTGCGAATGTCAGGTACGGGAAATGTCCAGGATGCTTTGGGCCAAAGCCTAAGGACCAACTACCCGTGCTCCTATGGGCCTCTATTCGACCACCTGAGGGAAGGACTGTTCAGGGTCAACCTTTCACCTTCCGGCCGCCCAACGAACGTCGGCTCATGACCGCCGAAGCGGACCAAGTGCTTACGTCTCAGGAGTGCCAGGAGCGGTCCTTCCTCACCTCAGGATCCTGAGCAGTTGGGATCACATCCCATCAAGCATCCGACCGCTTCTTTGCAGGGATGAGTGGGTTGGCTAGCACAGCCCAGTCATATCGCGGCTTGGTTCGATCCTGAGAACAAGTTGCCCACGCTTTCAGACGGTAGAATAAGGTTGCGCTGAGGTCAGCTATTCTCAAGCATTTGCTGGATCTTCAGAGCCAGACTCTGAGCTGTGAAGGGCTTGGTAATCAGGTTGACCCCTTCATCCAGCCGCCCGTGGTGCACGATGGCATTGCGGGTGTAGCCGGTGGTGAACAGCACCTTCAGGTCAGGCCTCCGACGCAGCGCCTCGTCGGCGACCTTGCGGCCGTTCAGGGGACCGGTCAGCACCACATCCGTGAACAGCAGCGAGACCTCGGGATGTCGGTCGAAGAGCGCCAAGCCGCTCGGTCCATCAGCAGCCGCCAGCACGACGTAGCCGGCCTCCTCCAGAGCCGATACCGTGAACTCCCGCACCATTGCCTCGTCCTCGACGACCAGAATGCTTTCGCCATTCCCTTTCGGCAGCATGGCAGGATGGAAGGCGGCCTCGTCGCCCTTGTCCTGCTGGGATGCCCTCAGGCGCGGGAAATAGAGTTTGACCGTCGTGCCCTCGCCCAACTCCGAATAGATCGCCGCGTGCCCGCCCGACTGGCGCAGGAAGCTGGAGGGGGCAAACCACCTGGAAGGCATCGGCATTCCCCTCAGGCTGGACCACGTCCGTCTGCGCCAGGTCCTTGCTCGAACCGGGGAATGCCTGGGTGCAGGTCCATGCGATGCCGTCCCAATCTGCAGGTAGCGAAGCGCTCCAGATTAGGGGTTAATCAGCCCTGCGGAACGGCACCACGTTGACGGGCTCGCAGGCCGGCGTGACAACCGCCGCTATGGCACTTTCCAGTTCGTCCTGCCGGAACGGCTTGGCCAGCCGCGGAACAGCAAGCCCCCTCCGCTCCGGCAATTCGGCGTGGCCGCTGGCGAGCAGGATCGGCAGGGCAGGCCATTCAGCCCGGATCCGATCCGCCAGGTCCAATCCGGTCATGCCCGGCATGGCATGGTCTGTCACCACCAGGTCAATGGAAGGATCGTCCCGCAGAATCCGAAGAGCCTGCTCACCCGAGGAGGCCTGCACCACCCTGTGGTCGAGGTCCTCCAGCATGGCGGTCGTCCCGCTCATCACCAGGGGATCATCTTCCACCAGGAGCACCGTGCAGCTCCGATGCTCGGGGCGCAGCCTCGTGTCGTTGGCAGGGGCCGCAATGACCGTTGAGCCCTGTGGCAGCCAGATCTCGGCGGTCGTGCCCTTCCCCAGATGGCTTGTCAGCTTCAAGGTGCCGCCGGACTGGACGGCCAGACCATGGATCATCGAGAGGCCCAGGCCGGTCCCCTTCCCGACGCCCTTGGTCGTGAAGAACGGCTCGATCGCACGGGTCAAGGTGGCTTCATCCATGCCCATGCCCGTGTCACTGACCGCGACGCAGACGTAGGCTCCCGGGCTCAAACCGTGCCCGCTCCCCTCTGCCACTTCCTCCGTGCGGGCCGAGATGGTGATCGTCCCGCTGGTGGGCATCGCATCACGGGCGTTCACCGCCAGGTTCAGCAGCGCCATCTCCAGTTGGTTCGGATCAACCTTGACCGACGGCAGGCCAGCAGGGAATTGGGTGACGATC
This sequence comes from Microvirga yunnanensis, assembly GCF_025460875.1. Taxonomy (NCBI): domain Bacteria; kingdom Pseudomonadati; phylum Pseudomonadota; class Alphaproteobacteria; order Hyphomicrobiales; family Methylobacteriaceae; genus Microvirga; species Microvirga yunnanensis. The sequence goes on along the minus strand of NZ_JAMXFI010000155.1, from coordinate 1,876 downwards.
TCGATGCTCGGGCCCAGGGAGCGGGCCAGCAGGTCGGTCATGCCGGAGACGAGCTTTGGCACGTCGACCGCCTGTGGGGTGAGATCCTGCTGGCGCGAGAAGGCCAACAGCCGCTGGGTCAGGGCAGCCCCGCGTTGGGCTCCCTGAAATGCCCCCTCCAGCAGCCGTTTGGCACGCTCATCGTCTTGGATGCGCTTGCGCAGCAGTTCGAGGTTGCCGAGGATCACCGCCAGCAGATTGTTGAAGTCGTGAGCGATGCCACCCGTGAGCTGGCCGATGCTCTCCATCTTCTGTGCCTGCAGCAGGCGCTGCTCGGCCGTCAGGCGCTGTTCGCTCTCCTGCTGCAGCCGCACAAGAGCTGCTTGTTCGGCCTGAGCCCGTCGTAGCGCCAGCCAGGACACGAAGATGAGGGTGAGCGCCGACAGGAGTGCCACAGCCCCATAGAGAGCGAGATTGCGGTACCAGCGTTGAAGAACAGCGGCGGCGTCAATGCCAAAGGTCACATAGACAGGGTACCCGCTCACATGTCGATAAGCGTAGTACCGCTCGCGCTGATCGCTCGAGGAGACCGCAAACAGAACGCCCCCCTCGGGCTGGGCCGCGATGCTGCGCATGAGGACGTTGTCGGGTCCCAGGCGGCTGTTCGGGGATGGAACAGGGGATCGGGCCAGGATAGAGCCGTCTGCCCGGATCAGTCCTGCACCATGGGGACCGGGGGGAGCCGCCTCCTGGAAGAAGCGGCTGAAGTACTCCGGGCTGAGAGCCACGTGGATGATGCCATCAAAGTGCCCGTCCGGGGTCGAGCGGCGACGGCTGACCGCGAAGGAGGGTATGCGGGTGGCCTTGCCGTGGAACGGGGCGCTGATGTAGGTGCCGACATCCCGTCCCCGTTGCGCCTGGAACCACTCGCGCTCGCCGATGCTGACATTGGGATCCCACGGCTGGCTCCCGGCGCGCACATGCCCGGTCGCATCCGTGATCCAGATCGAGACCGCCTGCTCCAGGGGAGCCTTGATCCTCCGGAGAAAGTCGCTGGTCGACGGGGCCGAGATCTCGTCCCATGACATGCCATAGGTCCGATCCTCGACCCGCCCGATCACCAAGTCGACCGTGTCGAAAACTTTGCGGGCATGCTCGTGCAGGATGGCCGCCGTGCGGATGATGGTCTCCTCATTGTCGCGCAACACCTCCGCCCGGTTCCAGGCCGCCGCGGCCACAAAGACAATGACCGGAACAAGCAGGGAAGCGACCAGCAGCAGCCGGTGCAGACGAACGGAGGATGTCGACACGAGAGGGTCCAGACGGGATTTGTGTGGGAAGTCGGAGAGGCAAGGCTCTGACGAGCGCCGACGAAGCCGTTAGACGGTATTTAAGACCAAACAACGGCATAGCAAGTGCATGTTGCCTCACAAATAGCCCGGGGGCTCCACAGATCGTTCGCGGGCAAGCTTTTGCAGATATCGGGTCAAGAACGTCTCCGGCGGTCAGGACAGTGAAGTCCGCCGCCTTATTGGAACGTTTGGTTGCATAGGGAATGCTGCCCTTGGGCTTAGGTCACAGGATTGCCATTAGGGCCCTTTGACCCTCGAGCACTTGCTGGGCTGGGAGCAGTATTTCCGGGGCGCCCTTCAGATCCAGCCTCTGCGACGGGCCAGACCGGCCGCGATGCCGATGAAAGAACCCAAGGCGCCAATGACAACCCAGAAGCCCAGGACGCCGGTCTGGGTGTAGGGGATCTCGAAGTTCATACCGAACACGCCCGCCACCGCCCCAATCACACCCAGCATCACCGTGACGAAGGTCAGCCGCCGGACAAGGTCGTTGGTCGCCTCCGCGGTGCGGGTCGTGAACAGCTCAAACGAGCCGTTCACCAGTT
>NZ_JAMXFI010000154.1:0-19565 GCF_025460875.1 Microvirga yunnanensis | reverse complement strand
CTCCCAGATGATCGCGACCTGGTCGCCCCGGGTGTGGAGGTGCCGGTCGACGCAGTTATAGGCCACGTTGGTGACCCCGTCCTCGAACCAGCGGATCGCCACATGGTCGGGGCCGAAATGGGTGTTCTTGATCCGGGTCGGGGCCTTGAACCAGTCGATGCGCTTCGCCTCCTCGGCCCAGAAGCCCTCCGGATCCTTGACCGAGGCCTCGTACTTGGCCCGGTAGCCCGCGTCGTCCAGATAGGCACGGTGGGTCCACTCGGCCGGCACGTCGTAGGCAGATAGCGTCGCAACAGGAGCTTCAATGTTCATGCGCTTGCCTTTCCCAGTCGCCCCTCTCCTTTGTCCCTGTGTTGTTCTTGGCTTCGGGACTTGCGCACCATCATACTGGGCCGACAATTCGTCGAATTGAGGCAGATCAATCGGGTCGGCCTTGGAGACTTGTAAGAAAGTATGACGGCCGGAGGATTGCGATGGGGATCGAAAGGGCATGACCGCGCACCGAACGTCCAGGCAGCGAAGCGGCGTGGCTGTTCACTATGTCGGTCTCACCCGCCGGATCGTCTCTGCCGAGCGAACCGGAGCCGCCGACACGCAGCTCGGCCTGGTTCTCACCTTCGTGGCAGGCGCCACCAACGCGGGCGGCTTCCTGGCGATCGGGCAGTACACATCGCACATGTCCGGGATTTTCTCCGCCATGGCCGATCATCTCGCGCTGGGAGCAGTCCGTCTGGTGCTGGTCGGCCTCGGCGCCCTCGTGGCCTTCATGGCAGGCGCCGCCTGCTCGGCCATGCTCATCAACTGGGGTCGGCGCTCGGGCCGCGGCAGCCGGTATGCCTTGCCGCTGCTCCTCGAGGCCGCGCTTCTGCTAGGCTTCGGCCTGTTGGGAGGGCTGGCTCGCGAGGGACCTGGAATGATCCTCGTCGGGGCACCTCTGCTGTGCTTCATCATGGGTCTCCAGAATGCCACCGTGACCAAGATCTCCGGTGCCCGCATCCGGACGACCCATGTAACGGGAATGGTCACCGACCTCGGCATCGAGTTCGGAAAGCTCGTCTATTGGAACCGGGACCGCTCCGACGGCGCGGCTCCCGTCGTCACAGCCGATCGGGCCAAGCTCCGCCTGCTAGCGGGGCTGTTGGGATCATTCTTCATCGGCGGCGTGATGGGAGCACTTGGATTCCACTACCTGGGCTACGTGGCCTGCGTTCCGCTTGCCGTCCTGCTGCTGCTGCTGGCCGGCCCCTCGCTGCTCCCGCATCCGGCCCCAACAAGCGTCGGGTAGGCTCGTCATCAACCTGCCTTGCCAGTTCCTCCTGGCTATCGGTGGCTGAGAGGAGTTGACGACAGGTCCGGCTGGGACGGCACCATCCTGCGAAGGCTCGTCCTCAGTCCCGGGGGCAGGTGGAGGCCAGGACAGCGTGGATGCGGTCGAGCAGCGCATCGTCCTCGAGAGGCTTTTCGAGGACGTCCCGGATGTCCGGATGGATGGATGCCTCCGGTACGTCCCGCGCCTTTCCGGACGTCATCAGGATGATCGGATGGTGTAGGTGGCGCTCCTCGAGCCGTTCCACCAGCTCGATCCCGTTCATCCCAGGCATGTTGTAGTCGACCACGATGCACGCGCTTCGCGCGAGATCCGGGTCGGCCAGGAGCGCGGCGCCGCTGTCGTAGACGCGCACGGCCAATCCCTCCAGCTCAAGGGCGAACTTCAGGGACGTTCGGACCGCGAGGTCATCGTCCACCAGGAGCACACGTTCGGCAAGTTCGGACATGGCCAATCCTGCGCTGTTCCTTGTCCGGCGGCCGCAGGATGCGATCCGCCACCGGGCGAACCATGCCAAAGCCAGGACGCCGCCTCCATTCCGGAATTATCCCTAAGGCGTAGTGCCTAATCAGCGATTGCCTGAACCATGGCCTTGGCGGATAAATAGTCCACAGTGCGTCCTTGCTCGCTCCAGATGCCGATGGTCCCCCGCATCGGCGCTCATGTTCTGGAGGGCAGACATTTGGCTCAGGGGATCCCATGGCGCTCACACCCGATCCGAAATCCTCGGCCCAGTTCCCATCAAGACCGGACGATGGCATCGATGAGGCGGCCCTGGAGAGCGTCATGCGCGAGGTTCCGAGTGGAGCTCTGGCCCTCTCGCTGCTGACAGTCGGGCTGCTGCTGGTGGCCTGGTTCCTGATGTATGCGCTCGTCTTCCTGCCCCGCGGCATGGTGGGCTGAGCCATGCGCGCCGACACCGAACAGGACATCCTCAAGACTGAACTGTGGTGGACCGCCCTGGTGACCGCGATCATCACTGCGATCATGCTGGCGATCATCTATGCCGGCCTTATCCACCACATCAACCCGCCCAGCAACATCGAGACAATCGACCCGAAAACCCTGCATCTCACGGGCGAGTTCACGGAAGGAAACCTCGGGACGCGGGTCGAACCCGGTGATCAGGTCACGAGCCGCATCGTCGCCACGCAGTTCGCCTTCCAGCCGCAATGCATCGTCGTACCCGCGAACCGCACCGTCACCCTGCGCTTTGCGACGCCGGACGTGATTCACGGCATCCTGGTCACGGGCACGAACGTCAACACCATGATCATCCCGGGCTATGTCAGCCAGGTGCATACCGTCTTCACGAGGACCGGCGACCTCCTGATGCCCTGCCACGAGTTCTGCGGTCTTGGCCACAGCCAGATGTGGGCGACGGTGCGGGTCGTACCGGAGGACGAGTTCAAGCCCGGCCCGGATGGGAGAGCGACTTGTGACGCACGCTAGACGCCTGACGCTCGCCCACCTGTGGGTGGCCTTTGCGGCCCTCGCCATCGCGGCGGTGCTCGGCGTCTGGCAGATGTGGGCGCGGAGTCCTCTGCCCGCGCCATTCCTCACGGCCCAAGCCTACTTCACCTCCGTTACAGCGCATGGAGTCTCCATGGCCTATGTGCTCACGACCTTCATGGTGATGGGCTTCGGATACTATGTGGCCGAGACCGCGCTCGGGCGTCCCCTGCCCTTTCCGCGTCTTGCCTGGCTTGGCTTCGTGCTCGGAGTCATCGGCTCGCTCATGGCCGCGGTCACGATCCTCACAGGGAACGCCACCGTTCTGTTCACCTTCTATCCACCGCTCACCGGGAGCCCGTTCTTCTACATTGGCCTCGTGCTCGTCGTGGTTGGCTCCTGGATCTGGTGCGGACTGATGATCGTGGCCATGCTCGAGTTCAAGCGCGCCAACCCGGGTGTGCCGGTGCCGCTGGCCATGTTCGCAACGGTGGCCAACGCGGTGATGTGGCTCTGGACCACGGTGGGCGTCGCGGCGGAACTGCTGTTCCAGGTCATCCCGGCGGCCTTCGGCTGGAACGAGTCCGTCGACGTCGGGCTCTCGCGCACGCTGTTCTCCTGGACACTGCATGCCATCGTCTATTTCTGGCTGATCCCGGCCTACATTGCCTTCTACACCATGGTGCCGCAGGCAGCGGGCGGGCGGCTCTACAGCGACACCATGGGTCGCCTGACCTTCATCCTGTTCCTGATCTACAGCCTGCCCGTGGGCATGCACCATCTGTTCATGGACCCGCAGCAATCGAGCGCTTTCAAGTTCCTGCAAATGAGCTTCACGGCCTTGGTCGCGGCTCCGACCCTGCTCACGGTGTTTACCATTTCGGCCTCGATGGAGATTGCCGGACGGTTGCGCGGCGGCCGGGGCTATTTCGGCTGGATCGCTGCTCTGCCCTGGGATCGGCCCATGGTGCTGGCCACGGGCATGGCCTTCTTCATGCTGTGGTTCGGCGGCGGCGGCGGACTGATCAACATGTCCTTCGGCATGAACGCGATGGTCCACAACACGTCATGGGTCACGGCCCACTTTCACCTGATCTTCGGCGGCACGGTGGTGATCATGTATTTCGCGATCGCATATGCCATCTGGCCGACGCTGACGGGACGCCAGCCGGTGTCGCTTCGCCATCAGCGGCTTCAGCTCTGGCTGTGGTTCATCGGCATGATGGTGATGACCCTGCCCTGGCATTATCTCGGCCTGCAAGGACAATGGCGACGCGTGGCAACGTTCAACTATGCCGACCCGATCATCGCCGGCTGGGGCTCCTGGGTGATCGTGTCGTTCGCCGGCGGCATCATCCTCCTGGCGAGCGCGCTTCTGTTCGTCTGGAATCTGCTGGAGTTCCATCGGGATCGCGCCGTCGCGGCGACGGGGCTGGGGCCGATCTACGCGCTGGCCGTGCATCCTCCCGTGCGGGTGCCCGCGGCGCTCAACGGCTTTGCCCTCTGGAACGTGCTGGTTCTCGTCCTGATGATCGCAGCCTACGGTTACCCGATCGCCCAGTTCTTCATCATCGACGCGCCCGAGGCCATCGTGCACCGGGTCAACGGGAGGGGCTGATCATGAGACCGGCCGAACTGCGCGAGATCGACAGGCCCTGGCGGTTCTGGGCCAGTGTCATCATCGTCTCCATCCTGGTGTTCTCGGTCGTGTTCGGCTTCCTGATCCTGCCGGTGGTGCAAGGCCGAGCCGCAGGGATCGATGCCTTCACCGCCATCTGCCGTGCGGTCGGCATCCTGCCGGGCTCTCCCGCCGTCAGGCAGCCGACGAGTGCGGCAACGGCGCAGCCAACGACGCGGGTGGCCTGGAGCACGGACCTGATGCGGGCGCTCGGCCAGCGGACCCAGGCCGGCGCCGAGGTCGCCCAGGGCTGCGTCGCCTGTCATGGCGAGCGCGGCATCGCGGCCGATCCCCAGAATCCCAATCTGGCCGGCCAGTCGGCGGCGGCGATTTTCAAGCAATTGCACGACTACAAGAGCGGCAGCCGCGTGCACGAGGTCATGACGGGCATTGCCCAAGGTCTCGATGACCGGCAGATCGTCGATGTGGCCGCCCACTTCGCCTCGAGCACGAGGCGGGATCTCGACCCAACGACGGCCGAGGTGGTTGACCAGGACATCATCCGTCTGGTGGAGAGGGGCGACCCATCCCGTGGACTTCCCGCCTGCAACTCCTGCCATGGCTTCAACGCCGGAGGCCCGGTCGAGACGCCCACGCTGTCGCACCAGAACCGGGAATACCTTGCGCGTCAGATGCATGCCTTCAAGACGGGGGACCGGAAGAATGACATCTACACCCGCATGCGCAGCGTCTCCTCGAAGCTGACCGACCGCGAGATCGACAGGCTTGCCACGTTCTATGCGACGACGCTCAGCTATTGACGTCGGACGTGCGAATACATCTCCCGCGGCAAAATCCGTCTGAGCCGTGCCCACGGCACTCCCAGCCGAGGTCGGCTCATCCCAGCAACGAAAAGTCAGGTCCCATTCGCGGCCGTGAACCCGGACTTGAGCTGCGTCAATGAATTGCGCCGCGCGGGGCCTCACTCTGTGCCCGGCGGTTGACTTCGGTTGGGCGTCGGAAGCGCCCACTGCGTCTCGAGGAGACACAGGGGCGCTTCCTGTTGCCACATCGGGAGGCAACTCGGCTATACTCGTCCGCGAGGCGCCGCAGCGCCTGTGAGACGTCCTCGACGGCATAGGGCTTGTGCGGCAGCTCGAAGCCGTGCGTTCTCATCGGTGGCCCGGCATCCCCCGGTCGCGGGGGATGCCATGGAATTCCCGCGGGACGGCTACGCCGCCGCGAGGATCTCGTCGGCGGGTCCGAAGAACTCGTAGTGGATCCGGTTCGACCGAACCCCGGCCAGGGCTAGGCCGCCGACGAACGCCCGCAGGAACGGCCGCGGTCCGCACAGGTAGTAGCCGGCCTCATCCAGCGGCGTGTTGGCGCGAAGCCAGTCGATGGTGATCAGGCCGACGTGGTCGAAACTCTCGCCCTGGCGGTCATCCGGACGCGGCTCGACATAGAAGGTGGTGGCCTTGATGTTCGGGTAGGCTTGAGCCAGGGAGCGGACGCGGTCCTTCATGGCGTGGGTCGAGCCGTTCAACGTGCCATGCACGTAATGGACGGCCTTGTTGGGGTACTTGGCTGCAATGGTCTCCATCATGCTTATCATCGGGGTCAGCCCGACCCCACCGCTCAGAAGCACGACCGGTCGCGGAGACTCCTCGTTGAGGAAGAACTCGCCCGCGGGCGGCGCCACCTTGAGCATGGTCCCGACTTCAGTCTGGTCATGCAACCAAGTGGACGCGATGCCCTGCGGCTCGCGCTTGACCGAAATGCGATAGGTCTCGTCATTCGGCGCGCTGGAGATGCTGTAGTTGCGCTTGAGCGGGTGCTGGCCCGGCACCTCAATCCAGAAGGTCAGGTACTGACCGGGCCTATGGCGCAGCACAGGCTGGCCATCCTCGGGCCGCAGCACGAACGAGGTGATAATCTCGCTCTCCTTTTGCTTGCTCTCGATCCGGAAGTTGCGCCAGCCGTTCCAGCCGCCGGGGGCGGTGGCGAGGCTGGTGTAGATCGCCTTCTCGCGTCCGATCAGCACGTGGGCCAGGAACCAGTAGGCCTCGCCCCAGGCGGCCAGGATCTCGTCCGTGGCAACATCGCCGAGCACGTCCTTGATCGCGCCGAGCAGCGCCTCGGCCACATGCGGATAGTGCTCGGGCACGATGTTCAGGCCGACGTGCTTTTGCACGATGCGCTCGACGGCCGGCGCGAGGGCCCCCAGATTGTCGATGTTCTGGGCGTATGCGAGCGCGGCCGATGCTAGCGCCTTGGGCTGCGATCCGGTTTCGCCGTGGTGCGACCGGTTGAAGAGGTCGCGGATCTCCTCGTTCTGGAACATGCGCTCGTACATGCGCTTGGTGATCGCCAGCCCATGCTCCTGGAGCGCGGGCACGGTGGCCTTGACGAGGTGAATGGTCGTATCGCTCAGTGTGTCCGTCATGGGATGACCTCCTGGGATGCAGCATCACGGGAAAAGGTGCCGACGGACCGATCCGGCATGAGTGAGGCCCGCCGTTCGGGGCCAGGCGATACGCCGTTGGGGCCACTCTCGAAACTAAGGGATTGCCCTGATCACCTTCGGTCGTAGGCCGGATGGCGGCCCGGTCACCGCCGGGCGTCCCGAGTCGGAATACCGGTGCCATGGGGGTCGGCGACATTCGGGCGGCAGACCCTGCTCTCGCTCCCGCCCAGTTGTCATTAGCCGGACGGTACTTACGGCGCTCGATCTCGCGCATCGTGGGCTGTTGCATGATGCATGTCCTCATCGAAGGGCGCGGCCTCGAAATCCAGGATACCTCAACCTCCGGACCGGTGCCCTCAGTCCAACGCGTGATGCCGCAAATTTCAGAGTAAATTTCGGATCAACCCCATGGATGACCCCGATCTCGCCAATGGGGCGCAAATACACGCTCCAGAGTCCCGTGCCGCCGTTCTCCGGTGCGAGGTGGTGTCCGGTGCCATCTCCATGGTGGTACGCCTGGCAGCGGTGCACCGTGCGGAGAGGGCAATGGCAACTGGAAGGGCGGCCGATCCAGCCGGGTAGCGACCCCAGAGAAGAGTCCGCAGGCTTGGAAGGACTATTGGGTTGCCAAGAGGGCGCAGAACGCAGCCTTGACGGCATTCTCGACATCAGTGAGGAGTTACAGTCTTGATGGCCGCAATCGTGAACCAGAATGAAGATCGCGCTTATGAGGTCCACGCATCATACAGCGTTGTGCGATCTTCGAATGGCTCGACATAGGCAAGCGTTAGTCTGATTTGTTGCGCCATGTCAGCCTCAATGCCATCGAACTGGTCAAGCCGGTGTGCATTGGCTCTGAGCTGATCAAGGGTCTGAATATTCTCCCTCCGCAGCACCTCCCAGGCAATAGGAGGCAGATAGAGACCCTCAATCGGTCCTGCGCAGGTGTCATAGAAATGGGGCATAGGAAGCTCCTAAGCCTTGCCGGCGGGAGCACGCGCATCTCTAGCCGACAACTCCCTATTGTACACCGTTGCCAAGCATACAACCAACATTATTCCATCAGGGGTTGCCAGAAGCTAGCAGCCCGCTGCTTGATATCGCGCGGTTGAGGCAGTGGCTATACGGACCAGCCCCTGAAATTATGCCTCTGGTTGACTCTCTCGCCGCGAGTTGTTGGCCCGAGCCTTTCTCTCCTCTTCCTCCGCCAGCTTCTCAAGGCGCTCCACTGTCTCGAGAAGCTGCTCGCGGGCCTCGTCGATCGAGAGCTTCTGGACCATGGTCCGGATCTCCTGCGCCTGGCGGCGGTACTCTGCCGCTTGGTCATGATGGGGATGCTTCGGCATGGCCTACAGCCTCCAACCAAGCCCATGATGATCCCCTACAGCCGAACGGGGACGCTGGCGCTGCCGGGCAGACCCCGAACGGGTTGGGCGATGCGGCCTCGCGATTAGGGCAGTCCTATGGACCAAGCCATGAGAGGCAGCAGACTTAGAATAGCGGGTCGGGCTGGCGCTTCAAAGATCTCCTTTGGTTTACTCATGGCCCAGGTTCTCGGAACAGCGCAGCCTGTATCAAAATCCTGCAAGGCTCATGAGCTCTTCCGGCACTGCTCCAGGCCCATTCTGGCGTCGTCCCTCATCAGGTGCCAGTGCCGCTCCATATCCCGCTCAATGAGTTCCCGGCGCTCCTTCCCACGCAAAGCTGGATACCAGCCCGAGCGCTCGATTGTCTCGCGCAGCACAGCGCGAGCCCTAGCCCTCGTGATCGCCTCCCGCGATCACGGCGCGAGCTTTGGCGAACGCGTCCTTTCGCGCAATCTGAGGGCTGGGGTAGGTCTCCCTTCCGGGTCTTCGATAAGGCCGCCCGGAGTCATGATGTTGAAATAGTATAGAGCCGGATGGGCCTTGGGCTCGGGCGCGAAATGCGGCTCGTGGGAAGGATACCCGGAGCGCGGCGCGCCGCCTTCATCGTTCCACCGTCTGAGATCGTCACGCTGGCTCGGTCGCTTCGGAGCCTTGCTCATGCCGGAATGAGACGTCAACGAACAGGCTTTTTGATGACAGTAAGGGCCTGAACGATCTGAGTCAGCGTTCCGTTCATGCTTGCCGTTGAGAACGAAGGTGACGCTCGCTCTCAGGCATATTCATGCCGTCAACAATCGTATCGCTGCGCTTGAGAAGGGCGTATACTCCCGAATTTGGGAGGATATCAGAATGCAGAGAATTCGGTCCTATCTGTCTCAAGGCAACGAAGCGGTCTTTGCTACTGCTCTGGCATTTTTGTTCTGCGGAGCAGTGATCCTGGGCTTCATGTAATGCTCTCCCAAGCCTTGATCGCACTGCTCCTGATGGCTGCTGTCGTGGCGATCTACGTGCTCGCGGTCAGGTCTGGGTAGCGGGAAAGCGCTGATATCTTCGGATGCGTTGATTGCCCGCGCTGTCGCAGTGCGAGCCCGGAGGTGACCATGGCTTATGTCATGTTCCAGTACGACCGCCCGACCGACACGCCAAGCTGGAACAATTACAACCGGCATGTTCGCGACTGGATCACCCAGCTTCTCCATATGCCTGGGGTTGTATCCTTCATGGCCTATCGCACAGCGGATAAGGCCAGCCCCGACACCTTCACAATGCTGGAGTTCCGCACCCTGGAGGAGGCGCGGCAAGCCGCAGCATCTGAGCAAATGAAGATCATTCTTCAGGAACTGCGATCAGTCGGAGCCACAGCAAGGGTCTTGCTGGTTGAGCGTTCGCCATTCACGCCAGAGCCCCTCTTCGCCTAAAATCCAGAATCCCGAGAGTGCCGCAGCCACTTCGACGTGGATTCATTGCCGCTGCGCTTTGTGGCGTCGCCACACCCTATTTCTGGTGCATATCGGCCCCACCTGCCCGCCCTATGGCGCGAATTGGGGTGCGCCAGCGCCCACCTCGCGCCCAGCGTCTTACTCGTTTGAAGGTCCCTATACTAAGGAATGATTGTCAGGGGAGCGGTTTCTATGCACCCTCTATATGCTAATACGTATTTGCAGAGGCGAGGTGGCCGTTGAAGAGGGCTGTGACACAGAGGGATGTTGCGCGTATCGCCGGTGTGAGTCAGGCAACGGTCTCTGTGGTTCTGAACGGCCAAGCCAATGCCCTCGAGAGAATTCCTCTGGAGACGCAAGACCGTGTCGCCCGTGTTATTCGTGAGACTGGATATGTCGCGGATCCCATCGCTCGGCGGATGGTGAACAAGAAGAATAAGATCGTGGGCGTCTTCTCCTACGAGCCCGTCTTTCCAAGCGCGCAGGCGGACTTCTTCCTGCCCTTCCTTCTTGGGATCGAGCAGGGGGCTCAAAGCCAAAGCTATGATGTGCTCCTGTTCACATCTGCCGGAGGCGAAGGGGGCAGAAGGCGAATCTTCACTGACGACAATCGTCTGCGTCTGGCCGACGGGTGCATCATACTGGGACGCGAGTTCGATCGGGAAGAACTCGCTCAGCTTGTGGCCGGCGGCTATCACTTCGTCGCCATCGGACGACGGGATGATGCAGGTGGGCCCGTGCCCTATGTGGGAGTAGACTACGCAATGGCGACGACGGCGCTGGTACGCCAAGCGTTCGAGTTCGGCCACCATGCGTTCGCATATGTGGGCCGGAGGACCGGGATCGAAGCTTCCTTCGACCGCTGGGAAGGTTTCGACAAGGCGACCCGTTCAGCCACGGCGGCGATCGTCGTCGGTGGAGATGATCCTAGAAGCGCAGGCAGCCTGATCTCCGATCTGCGGGACGCCGGAGTTACGGTCATTTTCTATGAGGATCTGGCCGATGCGGTGCATGGCGCAGAGGCCGCCCGTTCCTTCGGTCTCAGAATCCCGGACGACCTTTCGTTCGTGGCACTCGGCAATCCAACGCGACCCGTTCCGACCCAGATGAATTTCACGGGCTTTCATATTCCCCGTGAGGAAATGGGTCGTCTCGCTGTCGAGATGGTGGCAGATGCGCTTGAAGGACGCCCGCACCAGCGGCAGCGGCTTCTTGCCTGTGAACTCGTGCGGGGCGTAACGCTCGGTCCTGCTCCTAAAATGAAGAGGTCATCGTGAAAGAAGCTCGTACAGAGATCCTGGTCGTCGGCGGCGGTCTGGGTGGTGTCGCAGCAGCACTCGCGGCTCTCAGAGCTGGACGCCGGGTCATCATGACCGAGGAATTCGACTGGATCGGCGGTCAGCTCACGAGCCAGGCGGTTCCACCTGACGAGCATTCCTGGGTGGAGCAGTTCGGCATTACGGCGAGTTACCGCACCCTGCGCCAAGAGATTCGCAACTATTATCGCGAGCATTACCCGCTCACGGAACGTTCACGCCAATGGCGCGATCTGAACCCAGGGGCAGGGTGGGTGAGCCGCCTCTGTCATGAGCCGAGAGTGGCCCTCACTGTCATGGAAGGGATGCTTGCGCCCTATCGTGGCGCCGGCCGGCTTCGGGTCCTGCAGCCCTACCGACCCGTTGGCGCAGAAATGGACGCGGATCGCGTTCGGGCAGTACGCCTTGCCCATCGCGACAACGGCGACGAAATCATCGTCGCGGCCTCCTACGTGATCGACGCAACCGAGACTGGCGAACTCCTTCCTCTCACGGGCACAGAGTATGTGACCGGTTTCGAACCCCGTTCCATGACGGGGGAGCCCAGCGCACCCGAGGAGGCGCAGCCGCTCAACATGCAGGCCGTCTCGATCTGCTTCGCCGTCGATCACGTGGATGGCGACCAAACGATTGACAAGCCGGATCGCTATGATTTTTGGCGCAGCTATGAACCGGCATTTTGGGGTGGGCCTCTGCTCGGGTGGAAATCACCCCACCCGCGGACCCTGGAAATCGTGGAGCGGAGCTTCACGCCTAACCCCGATGACGATCCGCTTCTGGTCGACGCTGACCAGCGCCGCAATCCCGGAGACGCCAATCTCTGGACCTTCCGCCGCATTGCAGCTCGCCGAAACTTCACCGACGGCTTCTACGCCAGCGATATCTGCCTCGTGAACTGGCCGATGATCGACTATTTCGAAGGCCCCGTCTTCGAGATCCCGGACGACCAGGCCCGCGGCCATCTGAAAGCCGCCGAAGGGCTTTCGCGTTGCGTGTTCTATTGGCTCCAAACCGAAGCGCCGCGTACGGATGGTGGGATCGGGTTCCGCGGGCTGCGCTTGCGAGGCGACGTCACCGGCACCGAGCATGGACTGGCACAGGCACCGTACATCCGCGAAAGCCGCCGGATCAAAGCCGCCTACACGATCGTCGAGCAGGACCTCTCGCTGGCGGTTCGGGGAGAGCGGGGAGCCATCAACTATGCCGACAGCGTCGGCGTTGGTATGTATCGCATTGATCTCCATCCATCGACGGGCGGCGACAATTATATCGATGTCGGTTCCTGCCCCTTCGAGATCCCACTCGGAGCCCTGCTGCCGCAGCGCGTGACGAACCTCCTCCCGGCAGGGAAGAATATCGGCACCACGCATATCACCAACGGCTGCTACAGGCTTCACCCCGTCGAGTGGAACATTGGCGAGGTTGCGGGCCTACTGTCTGCCCATTGCCTGGAGCGCGGAACGACGCCGCACGCGGTTCGCGAAAACAAGGACCGCCTAGTGGAGTTTCAGACGCTGCTCGAGAGACAGGGCATCGAACTCCGATGGCCCGAAATCAAGGGTTACTAAAAACGCAACAAGGGAGGAACGCCATGAAGAAGACCGCCCGCCGTCAGATCGGACTTGCGAGCTTAGCTTTGTTGACGACCATCGGTGCCTCTGCCGGCCTCGGAGGAGCCTTGGCCCAGGACAATGTGCATCTTCGCGTGACCGTCTGGACCGGAAACAAGGCGCACCTCGATCTCTTCAATGGGATCGCGGAGGAGTATGGAAAGGCGCACCCCAACGTGAAGGTCACGTTCGATACCCTTCCCTTCGAGAACTACACGACGACACTGACAACCCAGATCGCAGGCGGCAATGCCCCAGATCTGGCCTGGATCTTCGAGAACTCCGCCCCGGATTTCGTCAATTCGGGAGCCCTTCTTCCGCTGGCGGAAATCCTGAAGTCGACCCCAAAATATGAAGCGGACGACATCGCACCCAGCGCTCTGGCTCTCTGGTCCCGAAAGGGCGAGATCTTCGCCTACCCATTCTCGACTTCGCCCTTTGGCGTCTTCGTGAACAATGACTTGCTGCAGCAATCCGGACAGAAGAGCGCATCGGAGCTCCTCTCGTCCAATGCATGGACCTGGGACAACGTCGTCGCTGTCGCCTCGGCCGTGAACGCCAAGACGGGCAAAGCCGGTCTCGTGGTCCGTGACTTCGACTACAAGGGCTGGGACAACCTGGCCACCATCTGGGGAGGCTGGAACGCCCGGCCCTGGAGCGAGGACGGCAAGACGTGCGGCTTCGATAAGCCTGAGATGTCGCAGGCGATGAGTTTCATTCACAAGGCTATTTTCGCGGATAAAGCGCTGCCCGGGCCGGGAACCAGTGCTGATTTCTTTGCTGGCGATGCCGCGATGACCATCACACAGATCAGTCGCGCTTCGCTTCTGCCGAAGAATGGGTTCGGGTGGGATCTTCTCCCGCTGCCAACCGGCCCTGTCGGAGCCTATGCAGTGATCGGCCAGGCCGGCATCGGGGTGCTGAAGAACGGCAAGAACCCTCAGGATGCCGCGCAGTTTCTTGCATTCATGACCAATCCCGCGAATTCCGAAAAGCTCGCGCAGTTCTTCCCCCCTGCCCGCAAGAAGCTCCTCAAGACGGACGTCTTAGCCAAGACCAATCCGCTCCTGAAGCCCGAACAGATCGAAAGAGTCGTCATCAAAGGCATCGAGAATGGCACCGTGAAGCCGAGCCATACGGGCTTCGCCCAGATCCAGCAACTGGTGCGGTCCGGACTGGACCAGCTGTGGATGCCTGATGCGGACCTGAAAGCCGGGCTCACGGCAATCTGCGGACGGATCGCCCCGCTGCTGGCTCGGTAGAGAAGCGACATGATCGCGCAAACGAAGGTGACATCAGCTGAAATGGCCGAACAGCCGACCAGTGCAGAAGGGTCCCGCAAAGGACCCTTCTGGACGACGGACCGGCGTGATGCCCTGACCGGCTATATCTTCGTCATGCCACAGGTTGCCGGCATTCTGATCTTCGTCATGATGCCGTTGGTCCTCGTGTTCTGGTACAGCCTGCATGAATGGAACGTCCTGGCGGGTACCTTCGATTACACGGGCCTGAGTAACTACCAGCAGCTTCTGGCCGACCCGGTCCTGCCGGAGGTTCTCAGAGCGACCGCCGTCTTTTCCGTCGGATTGGTCATTCTCAACATGGCGCTCGCCCTCCTGCTTGCAGTGCTCCTGAACCAGAAGATGCGCGGGGTTGTGATCTTCAGAACTCTGTTCTTCTCGCCAGTCGTCGTTTCGCTGGTCGCATGGACAATCGTCTGGGGGTTCCTCCTCCAGAACAATGGAGGCATCAACGGCCTCCTGGGAATGATCGGCGTCGAAGGCCCGAACTGGCTGCGCGGCGAGACATCCGCGATGATCTCGGTCATTGTGGTTCAAGTGTTCAAAAATGTCGGCCTCAATATGGTGTTGTTCCTGGCGGCCCTTCAGAACGTGCCAGGCGAACTCTATGAGGCGGCTGTCGTCGACGGCGCGAGCCGGTGGAAGCAGTTCTCACGCATCACGGTTCCGTTGATCAGCCCCACGATCTTACTCACTGCGATAATCACGATTGTCGGATCGCTCCAGGTTTTCGCACAAATCGCCATTCTTACACAGGGCGGCCCCGGAACATCGACGACGGTCCTGGTCTATTACCTCTATCAGCAGGCTTTCCAATTCCATCTGTTCGGGTTCGGCTCGACTCTATCGATCCTGCTGTTCCTCATCGTGGCCGTGCTGACCTTCGCGCAGTGGCATCTACGCAGAAAATGGGTTCACTATGAGAGATAGCCTATCTCCTCGCGCGAAGGTTGGGATCTACGGCCTCTTGTGCCTGCTCTCGATCCCGTTCGTCTTTCCGACCTGGTGGATGGTCACGTCATCCTTCAAACCGATCGCGGAGATCTTCGTATTCCCGCCGGCGCTCGTTCCCCGGGCGATCGACCCCTCAAGCTACAGCAAGGTCTTTGAACTCCAGCCCTTCGCACAGCAATATTTCAACAGCGCCTACATCGCGGCCATTGTTACTCTCGGGACGATAGCTGTCGCGTCCCTTGCAGGATACGCTTTTGCCAGGATACGCTTTCCTGGACAGAACCTTCTATTCATGTTCGTTCTGCTGGGGTTGCTGATTCCCGCCGAGGTGACGATCGTTCCTCTGTTCCGGTTTTTCCTGAAGCTGGACTTGATCAACACCCATTGGCCCCTCATTCTGGTGCCGATATTCGGCGCACCGAGCGTCTTCGCGACATTCGTCATGAGGCAGTTCTTCATCAGCCTGCCCGTTGAGCTCGAGGATGCTGCGCGGATCGATGGGCTCGGGCGGGTCAGGATCTTCTGGTATATCGCGTTGCCGCTGGCCCGACCCGCCCTGGCTGCGGTTGCGATCTTCACCTTCCTTCACAGTTGGAACCTCTATCTCGAGCCCATCGTGTTCCTCTCGTCGACGGAGAAGTTTACGCTCCCGCAGGCCCTAACCCAGTTCGTGGATGCCTATGGGGGACCGATGTGGAACGTTCAACTCGCGGCCGCGACGCTCACGGCATTCCCCGTCCTTGTGGTATTCGTTATCGCACAACGCCACTTCATCGAGGGTTTGGCTCATACCGGCCTGAAGGGATGACGTCGAAAGAGGCCGTCCGATCGCGGTTAATGGTCAGCAAAGGGTAATGCGGGCCGCGATCTCACCTACGCTCAATCGGCCACTCATGCCGCGCGATGTCGGATATTCCCAGAACGCCTGAACCGGCGGCAAGGCGTGCCGGAACGAGGCGCGGCCTCATCCGCTCACCAACCTGTAATAGAGCGGACCATAGAAGGGTGTGGAAGGCTGGGGCACGGCCCACTCCTCCACCGAGCACGATGCGCTCCGGATCGATGAGGGCCTGCAAATTGGCAAGCGACACAGCGAGTTTTTCCGCAGCGCCCTGGACGATCGAGTTCGCCCATTCCTCACCCCGTTCTGCTGCCTCAAAGGTTTGTCTGGCATCAGCCGGGCGACCGATAGCCGAGGCAGCGAGAGACATGCCAAAGCCGGATGCGAGCGTCTCAAGTCGCTCTCTGGCACGGGGCCACAGCGTCTGGCCCAGGCTTCCAGCAAGCCCGCGGGCGCCGACCATGAGACGCCCGCCTGATATGATACCTCCATCAATTCCGGAGGAGATTGTCAGGAATATCATGTCCTGCCGTTCGCCGGCGCTATAGACGTACTCGCCCCAGGCGGCGGCTTGAGCGTCATTGCAGATAGCGACAGGGCACTTGAACCGCTTCGCAAGTTTTTCCATCAGAGGGAATGCCTCAGGGATCGGAAGCGTGTCGGGATTGAGCGTAGACCAGTGCCCGTCACGGACGAGGCCCGTCACGGCTGCGCCGATGCGGTCATAGGCTCCCTCCCACTCCGCAGCGAGTAGCGCAAGACTCTCCATCCATCGATCGGTCCCTACATTGCAGTCAGTGCGAACGACCTGCTTCTCAAGAATAGTTCGGCCTCGAACCAAGGCGGCCAGCGTTTTGGTCCCTCCGATGTCGAAAGCGAGAACTGCTTCGGCGTCCGTAAGAGCGGCCTGCGCGATAGCGTCGGCAAACCAGCCTGTGATATACTCGGTCCGCGTGATCGCGGAGTCAGCGCAGACAGCGTCCGCGCCATGAATAATGGCCTTTTTTGCGAGATCAGGGCTGTTATACCGCCCCTCCGCCACCACGGGTTTTCCAAGAGTGGCGCAAGCCGCCACCAGATCCAGGTCGGGCGCCTCAGAAACAGGTCCCCCGGTATAGCCCGACAGGGTTGTTCCGAGGATATCGAAACCCATACCGACGGCCGCTTGGGCTTCCTGGAAGGTCGCCACGTCGGCCATGGCGATGCAGCCGTGGGCGTGGATGGCATGAAGGAGCCGGTCTACGGGTACGGGGCGGGTCCTTGCGGTGGCATCGACTGCGATGACCGCCGAGGCAACAAATGGCTTGCCTCAATCCCAGAGCTCCGTGAAGCGGGTACCGCGAACGGCCCTCTGGCGCCGTAACATCACTCAGTGTCACATTCCATGTCTGGCTGGTGATCCGATTAGATGCAGCCGATACTTGTCCCCTCGGTGCCACCGGAAGACCTCGCCCAGCCTTCGGCAGCTTCGGCAGCTTCGGGAGCCGGTGACATGAGCTATGATGACCGGGTCGGATCGGTCAGCGGTTCGGCCAGGTCATGGCCATGAGATCCAGGATCCAGGGGTAGCCCGCCCGGTTGCCGCTCGATCATGCGATGCACGCGCGGCCGACCCGGCCCCTGATGAAGGTCCCGGAGCCGTTCTCCCACGATAGCATCGGCCTGCGTGATACGTTGGTTGTGCCGCACGTAGTCCAGCCACGTCGGACTATGGTAGCGCTCGAGCCAGACCTCGGGGTTTTCCAGATCCCGCAGCAGCGTCCAATGACGCGCGCCGTCCCGACGGCGGATCCGTCGCCGCTCCGCCATCACGGCGAGAAAGGCCGCGACATCTGTTTCCCGGATCATGTATTCGATTGTGATCACGACTGGGCCGCTGCGTGGGAGGATATCGACGGCAAGATCAGGCTCCGTCCAGTGGTTGAGCGGATCAAGGTTCAGTGTCTTCATCTCAGGCAAGGGCAGCCGCAGGCCAAGGACCGCTCCGGCCACCAGCACCCCCGCGGCGATCAGAAGAGCGTCCGACGTCCCGAACCGGGCGGCCGCCACGCCCCAGATCCAGCTGCCGAAGGCCATGCCGCCGAAGGTTGCCATCTGGTAGAGGGCTAAGGCGCGCCCGACCACCCAGCGGGGCGAGGACAACTGCACGGTGGCATTGAAGCTCGAGAGCGCCAGCACCCAGCTCGCCCCACCAAGGGCCATCGCAACGATCGTCACAAGCGTGAAAGGGCTCAATCCAGCGACTGAAGCGCAGACGGCAAAGCTGATGAAGGCGATGCGTACCAGCGCCTCAAGCGACAGGGCCTGCCTGAGGCGCGCGCTGAGAAGGGCGCCGCCGACGGCCCCGGCGCCAAAGCCACCAAGCAGCAGGCCATAGGTGAGCGGACCGCCCTGGATCAGGTCGCGGGCGACGAGCGGCATCAGGGCCTGGACGGCGATGGCCGCGACACCGAAGGCCGCTCCCCGCAAGAGCACCACGCTGAGATTGGGCGACATGGCGATATAGCGGATTCCCGCTGCCATGGCCGATCCGAGGGCTTCAGGGGGTAAGGTTCGCGGCGGCCGCACAAGCCGCCAGCGTGCCAGAACGACAATCAGTCCGAGATAGCTGATCGCATTGACGGCAAAGGCGGCGAAGGCGCCGACCGTTGCGACGATGATGCCGCCGAGGGCCGGCCCGAGGCTGCGGGCGATGTTGAAACCCATGCTGTTGAGGGCGATCGCGGCCGGCAGATCAGCGCGGGGCACCATCTCGCCCACCAGCGACTGCCAGGCGGGCCCATTGAAGGCCGTGCCGCAGCCGACGAGAAAAGTGAACCCAAGCAGAAGCCACGGCGTCACGAGGCCATAATAGGTACACAAGGTCAGGGCCACTGACACAGCCAACAGGAAGAGTTGCGAGACGAGCATGAGCTGCCGGCGGTCGAAATTGTCCGCGATGGCGCCGGCCATGAGTGAGAACAGCATGATCGGCAGCGTCGTCGAGGCTTGCACCAAGGCGATGAGGTCGGCCGACGCACCGATGGAGGTCATCAGCCAGGCCGCACCGACCGACTGGATCAATCCGCCGAAGTTGGAGGCCAAGCTGGCGATCCAGACAGCCAGGAAGATGCGATGCTGGAAGGGCGATAAGGAGGATATCCGCCTGTGCGGGACGTCAGCATCTTGTGGTGGCATGGAGAACCCGATGTGAGATGAGGGCCGGAGCCAGCCCGAGGGTGGCCAAGCAGGGCCAACGGCGTCGCCCGTTAGCGTGTATATCAGGTTTTGGAGAGCGATAATGCGCCGGCACTGGCGGTTGCCGTAGCAATTGCCAACCTGACCAGACGAGAACCGATCCCTCCCTTGATGGGGATTGGACTTCAGGTTGCTGCAATCGGCTCGGGACATGGACCGTGTGAAGCCGCCATCCAACGCCGCGTTCCATGCGGAACAATGGACCGTCTTCGTCGGAGTCTGGATGTTGCAGGCTTCCTTAAGGTTATGATCGGCCGCAAGCTGGGGTTGGTCGCCGATCTCGGGAACAGCCTCGGTCTGAAACGCAGATCAGCCGAGGATCCACCTCTCGCCAGTCTCGTGCCCTGAGGAGGCTAAGGTCCGCCCCGAGATGCCTCGCGTACCTGGAAAAATCCAACGCTCCGGAGGCGATAAATTACTGATAGAAAGCAACCATGAGCAGTAAAGGAAGCAAAACTTGGACTCATTACGGATTGCCATAAGTTAGGTTGCTAGGCGGCGTTGATATCGATACCAATGCGGTTCTGAGGCTTTTGGGGCGATTTTGACCGCAGTTTGGGTTCCTTCCCGCCTGGATCTGCGCCATGCGACGGCTTTTCGCTGCGGCCAAGGCTGTGCCCGAGCAAGACCCGTCAT
>NZ_JAMXFI010000153.1:5663-19623 GCF_025460875.1 Microvirga yunnanensis | reverse complement strand
GCCATCATCGCCATCGCGATCACCTCCTGGCCTCCTTATGCCCGCATCGCGCGTGCCGAGACCCTGATGATCCGCAACAGCGACTTCATCGCAGCCGTGAAGCTGCAGGGCGCCGCGACGCCGCGCATCATCCTGGGTCACGTGGTGCCGCTCTGCCTCTCCTCGCTCATCGTGCGCGTGACGCTCGACATGGCGGGCATCATCCTGACGGCGGCGGGCCTCGGCTTCCTCGGCCTCGGAGCGCAGCCGCCGATGCCAGAATGGGGCGCGATGGTCGCCACCGGGCGCAACTACCTCATCGACCAATGGTGGGTCGCCGCCATGCCGGGCCTGGCCATCTTCGTGGTGAGCCTCGGCTTCAACCTGCTCGGCGACGGCCTGCGTGACGTTCTCGATCCGAAGGCCGCCAAATGACCAAGCCGCTTCTCGACGTCGACGATCTGCGCGTCCGCTTCCACCTGCGCACCGGCACCGTGAAGGCGGTGCGCGGCGTGTCCTTCCAGCTCGGCCGCGAGCGCCTCGGCATCGTGGGCGAGTCAGGGTCCGGCAAGTCGCAGACCGGGCGCGCCATCCTGGGCCTCACCCCGCCTCCGGGCGAGGTCACGGCCAAGCGCCTCGCCTTTGACGGCATCGACCTGCTCACCGCCTCGAAGCGGACCTTGCGCACCCTGCGCGGCGGGCGCATCAGCATGGTGATGCAGGACCCGAAATATTCGCTGAACCCGGTCATGACCATCGGCGAGCAGATCATCGAGGCCTATCGGGCCCACGCCAAGGCCGGTCGCGGGGAAGCGCGCGACAGGGCGCTCGCCATGCTGGAGGCGGTGAAGATGCGAGATCCGGCCCGCGTCTTCTCGCTCTACCCGCACGAGGTGTCGGGCGGCATGGGCCAGCGCGCCATGATCGCCATGATGCTGGTGACCGACCCCGACCTGCTCATCGCCGACGAGCCGACCTCGGCCCTCGACGTGACCGTGTCCATGGAGGTGCTGCGCATCCTGGACGAGCTCGTCACGGAGCGCGGCATGGGGCTGATCTTCATCTCGCACGATCTCAAGCTCGTCTCCTCCTTCTGCGACCGGGTGCTGGTGATGTATGCCGGCCGCGTGGTCGAGGAGCTCGAGGCGAAGAACCTGCGCGAGGCGCAGCACCCCTATACGCAGGGGCTGATGCGCTGCCTGCCGACCCTGAAGGACGACGTCCGTCCGCTTCCCACCCTGAACCGCGATCCCGCCTGGGCGCAGTGACCGGTGACAGATCCGATGCTCGATATTCAGAATCTTCAAGTCGTCTTCGGCACGGGCCGCCTGAGGGTCGACGCGGTCAAGGACGTGAGCTTCCATGTGGAGCCCGGCGCCGCCTACGGGCTCGTGGGCGAGTCCGGCTCGGGCAAGTCGACGGTCCTGCGCGCCATCTGCGGCCTGGCGCCGATCACCGCCGGGCGCGTCCTGGTCGAGGGTCGGGCCGTCACCACGCCGCGCGGCAAGGACTTCTACCGCACGGTCCAGATGGTGTTCCAGGACCCCTATGCGTCGCTTCACCCGCGCCACACGGTCGACCGCACCTTGTCCGAACCGCTCGCCATCCACGGCGAGAAGGACCAGGAGGCCCGCATCCTCCAGGCCCTGCGCGAGGTGGGCCTGGGCCCCTCGTTCCGGTTCCGCTATCCGCACCAGCTCTCCGGCGGGCAGCGCCAGCGCATCGCCATCGCGCGCGCGCTGATCCTGCGCCCGAAGGTTCTGCTCCTCGACGAGCCGACCTCGGCGCTCGACGCCTCCGTGCAGGCGGAGATCCTGAACCTGCTCGACGATCTGCGCCGCAAGATGGGGCTGACCTATATCCTGGTGAGCCACGACCTCGCGGTCGTGGCCCATCTGTGCGAACGTCTCCTGGTCATGCGCCACGGCGAGGCCGTCGAGGAGACCACCTCCGAGGCCCTGCGCTCGGGAGTGGCCTCGAACGCGTATACCCAGTCCCTGATCCAGGCGAGCCAGGGCTTCACGAGAGACGCGAAAGAGCCGGTCCGCTCCCTGGCCGGCTGATCCTGACATTCACCCCAACCGCTCGGCACGAACCCATGTCCCGCTCCCCCCTGATGCCGGTCTTCGACGGCCACAACGATGTCCTCCTCCGCCTGATGCGCGGCAAGATCCAGCCGGAACAGGCCTTTCTCGAAGGCGACAATATCGGGCACCTCGACTGGCCGCGCATGAAGGAAGGCGGCTTCGTCGGCGGGTTCTTCGCCGTCTACGTGCCGTCCGACAGCGTCGGCGTCGACGTGGACGCGCTGATGACCCAGTCGCGCTACGACGTGCCCCTGCCGCCGCAGCTGTCCCTGGCGGCGAGCCAGCAGGTCACCGTGCACATGGCCTCGCTGCTGATCCGGATCGAGCGCGCCTCGAAGGGCGAGATGAAGATCTGCCGCAGCGCGGCCGATATCCGCCAGTGCCTCGACGCCGGCAGGCTCGCGGCGGTCCTGCACATCGAGGGCGCGGAGGGCATCGACCCGGACCTGCACCTGCTCGACGTGCTCCACGAGAGCGGCCTGCGCTCCATCGGGCCGGTCTGGAGCCGCCCCAACATCTTCGGCCATGGGGTTCCGTTCAGCTACCCCTCGACGCCGGACACGGGACCGGGCCTCACGGATCGCGGGCTCGCCCTGGTGCGCGCGTGCAACCGGCTCAAGATCATGATCGACCTCTCGCACCTGAACGAGAAGGGATTCTGGGACGTGGCCCGGCTCTCGGACGCGCCGCTCGTCGCCACCCATTCCAACGCGTGGGAGATCTGCCAGCACTCGCGCAACCTCACCGACAAGCAGCTCGCGGCCATCCGCGAGAGCCGCGGCATGGTGGGGGTGAACTTCGCCACCTCGTTCATCCGCCCCGATGGTCAGCGCAACGACGACACGCCGCTCGAGGAGATGATCCGCCACATGGACCACCTGATCGAGCATGTGGGGGTCGACGGCGTCGGCCTGGGCTCCGACTTCGACGGGGCGACGATCCCGGCCGAGATCGGCGACGTGCGCGGCCTGCCCCGCCTCGTCGACGCCATGCGCCGCCACGGCTACGACGATGCGACCCTGCGCAAGCTCTGCTACGAGAACTGGGTCAACGTCCTGGAGCGCACCTGGGGCCGGTGAGCGCCCCGGGATCGTCGGCTCGCCCCTGGGATCATCCGTCTCCGTCATGGCCGGACCTTGTGCCGGCCATCCCGATTGCTTTGAGTTCGGCGCTCTTTTGATCGGGATCACCGGCACAAGGCCGGTGATGACGGCGAAGAAAAATTACCGCTCCGCCTTCGACGTGAGCGCGAAGAGGCTCGCGATGCCGCCGACGCCGAGCATCAGCATGAGGCTCACCGCGTTGATCGCCGGCGTCGCGCCCTCGCGCATCTGGCCGTACATGGTGATCGGCAGCGGCGGCTCGGAGCCGACGAGCATCAGGGTGGTGTTGAAGTTCTCGAACGACATCAGCAGCGCCACGAGCCCGGCGCCGATGAGCGCGGGGCTCAGGAACGGCAGCGTGATCGTGCGCAGCACCCTGGCGCGGCTCGCCCCGAGATCTAAGGCGGCTTCCTCAAGCGACCGGTCGAACTTGCGCAGGCGCGCCGCGATGATGAGCGTCGCGATCGTGAGGATGAACGAGAGCTGCCCCAGGATCACGAGCGGGAGCCCGGGGCGGAGGAGATCGAGATCGGTCTGGAAGAAATCCTCGAGCCCGTTCGCCACGCGCGAGAAGAAGGCGAGGATCGAGATGCCGAGCACCACGCCCGGGATCACCAGCGGCCAGAGCATCATCATGGCGAGCAGGGTCTTGCCGCGGAACTCGGCCCGCTCCAGCACCCAGGCATTGACCGTGCCGAGGGCCACGGCGAGGAGCGCCACCGGGATCGCGACCTTGAAGCTGTTGCCGATGCTGTCCAGCCAGATCGGATCGGCCAGCACGCCCGGCTTGCCGAAGACCGCCCCGGAGCCGGTGAACCATTCGAGGGTGAAACCACGCCAGGGCGGCGACGGGAACGGGCTCGCGTTGAAGGCGAAGATCGCCACGACCAGCAGCGGCGCGAACAGGAAGAGGTAGAACGCCGCGATGTAGAGCTTCCAGGCGAGGGACGGTCGGTTCATGGGATCACGCCTGCTTCAGGGTGGAGCCCAGGCTCTGGCCGGTGAGGCGCAGGCCCAGCCACACGATGGCGGACGAGAGCAGCAGGAGCAGCATGCCGAAAGCCGCGCCCTGGGGCCAGTTGAAGCGCGTGATGAACTGCGCATAGATCTGCTCGGTGAACCACAGGCCGTTCTTGCCCCCGAGCAGCACCGAGGTGGCGAAGTTGCCCACGGTGAGCATGAACACGATGATCGAGCCCGCCACGATGCCAGGCATCGCGTGGGGAATGACGATCCGGCGCAGCACCGTCCAGCGGCTGCCGCCGAGATCGAAGCCTGCTTCCACGACGGCGGGCTCCAGGCTTTCCAGCGCGTTGGCGAGCGGCACGATCATGAACAGCAGCCCGCCATAGACGAGGCCGAGGATCACGGCGCCGTCGTTGTAGAGCAGCTCCACCGGCTGGTCGGCGAGGCCGACGGCCCGCAGCGCGTAGGAGACGACGCCGGTCTCGCGCAAAAGCATCATCCAGCCGAGGGTGCGCACCAGCTCCGACACCCAGAACGGCAGGAGGCAGAGCAGCAGCAGCATCGCCTTGACGCGTCCCTGCGCCACCCGGGCGATGTAGAGCGCGATCGGGAAGGCGAGCACCAGGGTCAGGGCCGTGACCAGGATCGACATGAAGGCGGTGCGCGCGAAGGTGCGCCAGTAGAGCGGCTCGGTGAAGAACTCGAGATAGTTTCCGAGCCCGAAGGCATAGACCCGCGGGGCCACCCGCTCGCTGAAGGACAGGACGAGGATCTCCACGTGCGGCAGCACGATGAGGAGCCCGAGCCACAGGATCGCGGGCGCGAGCAGCAGGAAGAGCGTGAGGCGCGAGGCTTGCCTGGTCATCATGCGGAAAAGACCTTCATGGCGTCCGCCGCCCAGCCCACATGGATCGGCGCCCCGACCTCGATGCCCGCGAGCGGCCCCGCCTGCGGCAGCACGGCCCGCACCGGCTGGTCGAAGCCCAGGGTGTCGATGAGAAGGCTCGAATTGGCGCCGTCGAAGAGAACCGCCGAGACGCGGCCCTCGAAGCGGTTCGGGAGATCGCGCAAGGCCGGCTGGCTCGGCGCCAGGGCGATGGATTCGGGCCGCACGAAGGCGACCGCGGCCTTCTGCGGGGCGCGGCCCGTGCCTCGCGTCACCGTGCCCGAGGGCAGCTGGAGGGCGACGGTTCCGTCCGACGACGACACGATCTCGCCCTGGAGGCGGTTCGTCTCGCCCACGAAGCTCGCCACGAAGGGCGTGGCCGGGCTGTGATAGAGCTCGCGCGGGCTTCCCACCTGCTCGAATTGTCCCTGGTTCATCACCGCGATGCGGTCGGACATGACGAGCGCTTCGGACTGGTCGTGCGTGATGTACACGAAGGTGGTGTTGAAGGTGCTCTGCAGCTGCTTCAGCTCGATCTTCATGTGCTCGCGCAGCTTGAGATCGAGCGCCCCGAGCGGTTCGTCGAGGAGCACGAGCGTCGGCTCCAGCACGAGGCAGCGGGCGATGGCGACGCGCTGCCGCTGGCCGCCCGACAGGGCCGTCACGCGGCGCCCGCCGAATCCCTTGAGGCCGACGCGCTCCAGCATGCGCTCGGCGCGCGCCTGCGCGTCCTCGCGCGGCATGCCCCGGCAGACGAGCCCGTAGGCCACGTTCTCGCCCACGCTCATCATGGGAAAGAGCGCCAGGCTCTGGAACACCATGTTGACCGGGCGCCGGTTGGCCGGAACGCCGATCATCGACTGCCCGCGGATGCGGATGTCGCCGGAGGTCGGATGCTCGAACCCGGCGATCATGCGCATCAGGGTGGTCTTGCCGCAGCCCGACGGCCCGAGGATCGAGAAGAACTCCCCGGGAGCGACGCCGAACGTCACGTCGTCGACGGCCGCATGGCCGCCGAAGCGCTTGGTGACGCCGACGATGTCGAGGTCGTTCGCTGGATGGGTTGAATCTGCCATGACGCTGCCGCGCAAAAGGTCATCCCCCGGTCAAGCGCATCGGGCGGAAGCGTGAAACCGGTTCTCCGCCTCGAACGACGCGCTTTGGAAACAAGCACCGGATCCAAAAGTGGCTGCCACATTTGGATCCGGTGCTCGCCGGGGGATGACGATACTCCGGGATGGGCTTTTACGAACCGGCCTTCAGGCGGTCGAGGATCTTGCCCTCGATCTCCTCGATGCCGGCCGGCACCGCCGGATACCACTTGATGTTGTCGATGGCGGCCTTGGGGAAGCTCTCGGCGAACTGGTCCTTCAGCTTACCCTGCATGAGCTTGTCGGCCCCGTTGGACGCCGTGAAGTTGCCCGCCGATGCGGCGACCTTCGCGGCCACCTCGGGCTTCATGTTGAAGTTGATCCACTTGTAGGCCGCGTCGTCGTTGCGGCCCTTGGCCGGGATCGCGAAGGTGTCGACCCAGCCCAGGGCGCCGGACTTGGGCGCGATGAACTTGATGTCGGGGTTCTCGGAGTTGAGCTTCCAGCCGCCCGTGTCCCAGGCCATGGCGGCCACCACTTCGCCGGACCGCAGGGCGTTGAGGAGCTGGTC
The DNA here is from genome assembly GCF_025460875.1 of Microvirga yunnanensis. NCBI lineage: Bacteria > Pseudomonadati > Pseudomonadota > Alphaproteobacteria > Hyphomicrobiales > Methylobacteriaceae > Microvirga > Microvirga yunnanensis. The sequence continues at coordinate 12,940 of NZ_JAMXFI010000153.1, read as the reverse complement.
CTTGCCGTCCCAGAAGAACTTCACGCTCTTCTTGCACTCGGCGAGCTTGGCGCCGACCTTCTCCATCATGGCCGTGTAGGCCTTCGGGTCGTTGTAGGACGCGAAGGGGTCCATGCCGTTGGCGAACGCGAAGGCGATGAGCGCCGGGCGCTTGGCGCGGAAGCTGGTCTTGCCGGCAAGCGCCTGATCGCAGAGATCGTTGTAATCGGCGACCTTCGGGGCGGCCTTGGTGTTCACGATGAGACCATCCGTGCCCCAGATGTGGGGAACGCCGTAGACCTTGCCCTCGACGGTGGTGTTCTTCTTGGTCGCTTCCAGCATGGATGCGATGAATTGGTCCGACTTGAGCTTGGACAGGTCGAGCGGCTTGTAGATGCCGAACTCCGCCTGCGGGCCGGCGATGCGGTCCTGGCTCGGCTGGACGAGATCGAACCCGGCGCCCTGCGTGGCGCGCAGCTTCGAGATCATCTCCTCGTTGTTCGAGAGCGTGACCTCGACCTCAATGCCGGTTTCCTTGGTGAACTGATCCATCACGTCCTTCGGGACGTAATCGGCCCAGGTCAGGAGCCGCAGCTTCTCGGCGGCCTGAGCCGAACCGACGACCATGAGAGCGGCCAGTGCCGTAGCCAGCTTCAGGCTGGCGCGTTTCGTCAACATCCTCGTCCTCCAATGTGGTTGGGCATTTTTACCCTTGTTCCCCAGTTGCAAAACTATATGACAGTTGAACGACGCGCTAGGGGGTTCGAAGCCGGCTCACAAACCCTTCGACGGCTGACAGCCTCCCCTCGCCCGGCTATGGGTGAGGCTTCCCTTGATGGAGCTCTCGCGATGCGCACCTTCTACCCCGAAATAGAACCCTACGATCACGGCATGCTCGATGTCGGCGACGGCCACCGGGTCTATTGGGAATTGTGCGGAAATCCGAAAGGGAAACCCGTGGTTTTCCTGCACGGCGGGCCGGGCGGCGGCTGCACGCCGACTCAGCGCCGGCTGTTCGACCCGGAGAAATACCGGATCCTGCTCTTCGACCAGCGCGGCTGCGGCCGCTCGACCCCCTATGCGAGCCTGGAGGCCAACACCACCTGGCATCTCGTGGCCGATATCGAGCGCCTGCGCGCCATGATCGGTGTGGACAAGTGGATGGTGTTCGGCGGCTCCTGGGGCTCGACCCTGGCGCTCGCCTATGCGGAGACCCATCCGGACCGCGTGACCGAGCTGGTGCTGCGCGGGATCTTCACCCTGCGTCGCCCGGAGCTGCTCTGGTACTACCAGGAGGGCGCCTCCTGGATCTTCCCGGACAAGTGGGAGGGCTTCCTGGCGCCGATCCCGGAAGAGGAGCGCGGCGACCTGATGGCCGCCTACCGCAGGCGCCTGGTCGATCCCGACCCCGCCGTCCGGGCGAAGGCCGCCCGGGCCTGGAGCCTGTGGGAGGGCGAGACGATCACGCTCCTGCACAACCAGGAGTACAGCGACCAGTTCGGCGACGAGCATTACGCGGTCGCGTTCGCCCGGATCGAGAACCACTACTTCGTCCATGAGGGCTGGTTCGAGGACGGGCAGCTCATCCGCAACGCCCACCGCCTGAAAGACATTCCCGGCGTGATCGTCCAGGGCCGCTACGACATCGCCACGCCGCCAAAGACCGCCTGGGAGCTGCACAAGGCCTGGCCGGAAGCCCGGTTCATCATGGTGCCGGATGCCGGCCACGCGGTGAGCGAGCCGGGCATCACGCATCATCTCATCGAAGCGACCGACGCGTTCGCGCGAGCTTAGGGCGGACACCGTCCGAGGGGATGCGGCCTTCCCGTCATGGCCTGGCCCGTCGGGGCCATTCGCGCACCCTCTCCCGTCATGGCCGGCCTCGTGCCGGCCATCTCGATCGGAAGAGCGCGGCATCTCAAGCCAGCGGGATCACCGGGACAAGCCCGGTGATGACGGGACGGGTCGGGCGGAGCGAAGCGAGACCCGGAAGGGCATTGCTGCCCTTACTTCGCCGTCCAGCCGCCATCCATGGACAGGTTGGCGCCCGAGATCTGGCTCGCCGCGTCCGAGCACAGGAAGACGGCGAGCGCCGCCACCTGATCGACGGTGACGAACTGCTTGGTGGGCTGGGCCTCCAGAAGCACGTCGTTGATCACCTGCTCCTTGGTCAGGTTGCGCGCCTTCATGGTGTCGGGAATCTGCTTCTCGACCAGCGGCGTCCAGACATAGCCGGGGCTGATGCAGTTGACCGTGATGCCGTCGGTGGCCACCTCCAGGGCCACCGTCTTGGTGAGGCCCGCGATGCCGTGCTTGGCCGCCACATAGGCCGACTTGAACGGCGAGGCGACCAGGGAATGGGCCGAGGCCGTGTTGATGATGCGGCCCCATCGGCGCGCCTTCATGCCGGGCACGGCGGCCCGGATGGCATGGAAGGCGGACGAGAGGTTGATCGCGATGATCTGGTCCCATTTCTCGACCGGGAAGTTCTCCACCGGCGAGACGAACTGGATGCCCGCATTGTTGACCAGGATGTCGACGCCCCCGAAGGTCCGCTCGGCAAGCCGGATCATCTCCTCGATCTCGTGCGGCTTCGACATGTCGGCCGGCGAATGGATCGCCTTGACGCCGAACTCGCGCTCGATGCCGGCGCGCTCCTTCTCGATGGCCTCCGCGTCGCCGAAGCCGTTGATAACCACGTTGGCGCCTTCCTTGGCGAAGGCCCGGGCGATGGCGAGGCCGATGCCGCTGGTCGAGCCGGTCACGACGGCCGTCCTGGATGTCAAAGTCATGATCTCCTCCATCAAAGCCTGGGCTCCAGGCATCATTGCAAGGGTGGCATACCACGGAGGGCGCCGTGAGGGTGAGCCTAGAGCATCGGACGGACCCAGAGGGCCGCGTCAGCGACCCGAAGGGCCACGCCAGTGAAAAGTGGCCCCGGTTTTCCGTTCTGACCGATGCTCTCATTCAAGAAGAAAGCATCGGATGGATCCCAAAAGTGCAAGTCCACTTTTCACGTCCAATGCTTTAGCAAAAAGAAGCATGCCGGGATGATCCCCGGGCAAGGCCCTCGTCTGCTTCCGGCGCATGGCGCCGGGGATCGCCGCCCCGTTGCCGGATCGGCTGCAATATGAGATGCGGGTTGTCTGGCCGTCCCGGATTGTCAACAGGTGCCTTGTGCCGACACCGAAAATACTCCCCTGCGGCGACAGCGCCGTGACCGTCGAGTTCGGAGAGACGATCGACCCGGACATCAACGGGATGGTTCTGGCGCTGGACGCCATCGTGCGGGCGCAGGCTCCGGCCGGCCTGATCGAGACGGTGCCGACCTACCGCTCCCTCACGATCCAGTTCGATCCCGCGACGATGGATTATGACGCCCTCACCGGGCTCCTGGGCGAGGCGACGAAGGATCTGGCCCCGCGCAGGGCGGTCGGACGGCGCTGGCGCGTGCCGGTGGTCTACGGCGGCGAGTACGGCGTCGATCTCGACGAGGTGGCGAGCCTGCACGGCCTGACTCCCAACCAGGTGATCGAGATCCATTCCTCGGCCGTCTACCGGATCTACATGATCGGCTTCCTGCCGGGCTTCACCTATCTCGGCGGCCTCGACAAGCGGATCGCCACGTCGCGGCGGCTCCATCCCCGGGCCAAGATCCCGGCCGGCACGATCATGATCGGCGGCGAGCAGGCGGGGATCGCCCCCATGGACATGCCGAGCGGCTGGCACAATCTCGGCCTGACGCCCGTCCGGCCCTATGCGCCCGGGCGCGATCCGGTCTTCCTGTTCGCGGCCGGCGACGAGATCGTGTTCGAGCCCGTCGACGCCTCGCGCTGGGAGGCTCTCGAGAAGGCCGTCCGGGCCGGAGAACCGGTCGCCGAGGAGGTGAGCCCATGAGCGATCTCGTCATCACGTCCTGCGGCCCCATGACGTCCCTGCAGGATCGCGGACGCATCGGCTATCAGGGCTTCGGCGTCTCTCCGTCCGGAGCCATGGACCGGCGCGCCCTGGCCATGGCGAACGCCCTCGTCGGCAACCCGCCCGACATGGCGGCCATCGAGTTCATGAACCTCGGCGGCGCGTTCACCTGCGAGGGCGGGGACCTGCACGTGGCGCTCGCGGGCGCCGGATGCTCGCTGAGCATCGACGGGACGCCCGTCGCCCCGCAGACTTCCGTCGTGCTCAAGGAGGGGCAGAGCCTCGAGGTGGGGCATCCGCGCACCGGCACCTTCGCGTATCTCGCCATCGCCGGAGGAATCGCCGTCGAGCCTGAACTCGGAAGCCTCTCGTTCCATCTCCGCTCGCGGCTCGGCGGGCTGAAAGGCGCTCCGCTGAAGGCCGGCGACCGCCTTCCCTGCCGCCCCGAAGCGCAGGACCGCGAGCCCATGCAGCTCGGTCTCGACCCCCTCGAGGAGGCGGGGCCGATCCGGGTCATGCTCGGCCCGCAGGACGATTACTTCACGCCGGAAACCATTTCGTTGCTCCTGGAAAGTGAATTCACCGTCAGCCCGCAGGCCGACCGCATGGGCTTCCAGCTCACCGGGCCGCGCCTCGCGCATGCCCGGGGATTCAACATCGTGTCGGACGGGATCGTGGACGGCCATATCCAGGTGCCGGGCAGCGGCCAGCCCATCGTGCTGATGCGCGACCGGCAGACGGCCGGGGGCTACCCGAAGATCGCCACGGTGATCAGCGCCGATCTCGCCCGTTTCGCGCAGCTGCGCCCGGGCATGAGCCTGCGCTTCAAGGCGGTCGAGCGGGACGAGGCCGTCGCGGCCGCACGCCGGCTCAAGGACTGGATCGCGGCCCTGCCGGCGAGCCTGACGCCTGTGCGCTTCGCGCTCACGACCGAGCACCTGTTGAGCCGCAACCTGATCGGCGGCACGGTCAACGCGCTCGCGCTTGGCCCGGCCGACCGGGACGATTGAACGAACGGGGCGCCGCACCCGCGACGCCCGGTTCCTCTTATTTGGCTTTTGTCTTGACGCCGCTTTCCTCGCTGCGGTCGGGTGCTCCACCGGCCTTCGCCTCGCGACGACGGGCGTGCAGGATCCATTCGGTATAGCCGTTGGGCTGCTCGGCGCCCTTGAAGATCAGGTCGCAGGCCGCGTTCCAGGCCGGACCCTCGAATTTCGGCGTCATCGGACGGTAGAGCGGATCGCCCCCGTTCTGCCGGTCCACCACGGCAGCCATGCGGCGCAGGGTCTCCATCACCTGGTCCTTCGACACGATGCTGTGACGCAGCCAGTTGGCGATGTGCTGGCTCGAGATGCGCAGGGTGGCGCGGTCCTCCATCAGGCCGACATCGTGGATGTCCGGCACCTTGGAGCAGCCGACGCCTTGGTCGATCCAGCGCACCACGTATCCGAGAATGCCCTGGCAGTTGTTGTCGAGCTCCTGCTGCACCGCGTCGGGCGCCCAGTTCGATTGCGAGACCGGAATGGTCAGGATGTCGGTGAGCTTCGCGCGCGGACGCTCCCTCAGCTCCTCCTGGCGCACGGGAACGTCGATCTCGTGGTAATGCAGCGCATGGAGCGTCGCGGCCGTGGGCGACGGCACCCAGGCGGTGTTGGCGCCGGCCTGCGGATGACCGATCTTCTGCGCCAGCATGTCGGCCATCTTGTCGGGCGCCGCCCACATGCCCTTGCCGATCTGCGCCTTGCCGGGCAGGCCGCAGAGGAGGCCCACATCGACGTTGTTGTCCTCGTAGGCCTTGATCCAGGCGGTCGCCTTCATGTCGTTCTTGCGGACCATCGGGCCGGCTTCCATCGAGGTATGGATCTCGTCGCCGGTGCGATCGAGGAAGCCCGTGTTGATGAACACGATGCGCTCGGCCGCCGCCTTGATGCAGGCCTTGAGGTTGACGGTGGTGCGCCGCTCCTCGTCCATGATGCCCATTTTCAGCGTGTTGCGGGAGAGATTCAGCATGTCCTCGACGGCGCCGAAGAGGTCGTTCGCGAAGGCCACCTCGTCGGGCCCGTGCATCTTGGGCTTCACGATATAGACCGAGCCCGCGCGGCTGTTGCGGATCGGCCCGGAGCCCTTGAGGTCGTGGATGGCGATCAGCGACGTGACGGCCGCGTCGAGGATGGTCTCGGGGATCTCGCGGCCTTCCTCGTCGAGCACCGCATCGGTGAACATGTGGTGGCCGACATTGCGCACCAGCATGAGGCTGCGCCCGTGCAGGCGCAGTTCGCCGCTGTTGGGCATCCTGTAGACCCGGTCCGGATTGAGACGGCGCTCGACGGTCCTGCCCCCCTTCTCGAAGCTCTCCACGAGGTCGCCCTTCATCAGCCCGAGCCAGGTGCGATAGACCTGCACCTTGTCCTCGGCGTCCACCGCGGCGACCGAGTCCTCCAGGTCCATGATGGTGGAGACGGCCGATTCCATCACCACGTCGGCGATGCCGGCCGGGTCCTCGGCGCCGATCGGATGCGAGCGGTCGATGCGGATGTCCAGGTGCAGGTTGTTGTGGCGCAGGAGCACGGAGGTCGGGCTGGCGGCCTCGCCCTGGTAGCCGATGAACTGGGTCGGATCGATCAGGCCGGTCTCGGTGCCGTCCTGCAGGGTGACGACGAGGGCCCCGCCCTGGTCGGCATAGGAGACCGCATCCCGGTGGCTGCCGGCGGCGAGCGGTGCGGCCCGGTCCAGCACCTCGCGGGCGCGCTCGACCACCTTGGCGCCGCGGGCCTTGTTGTAGCCGCCGGACCGGGTCGCTCCGTCCTCCTCCGGGATGGCGTCGGTGCCGTAGAGCGCGTCATAGAGGCTGCCCCAGCGGGCATTGGCGGCGTTGAGCGCATAGCGGGCGTTGGAGACCGGCACCACCAGTTGCGGCCCGGCGATCCGGGCGATCTCGTCGTCCACGTGCTGGGTCTGGACGGTGAAATCCTCGGGCTCGGGCAGCAGGTAGCCGATGTCGCGCAGGAAGCGCTCGTAATCCGCCTGGTCGAAGGCCTTGCCGGCCCGGTCCCGGTGATATTCGTCGATCTGTCCCTGGATCCTGTCCCGGATTGCGAGCAGCTCGCGGTCGCGGGGCGCGAAGTCCCGGACGAGCCCGGCCAGGCCGCCCCAGAAGACGGCGCTCGACAGGCCCGTGCCGGCAATCGCCTCCCGCTCGATGAAATCGTGAAGAACCGATGCAACCTGGAGGCCGTTCGTCTGGACGCGCGTCATCGTTCCCGCTTTCGGTGGCAAAAGGACATTGCCTTAGCTTAAGGCACTGCGACTAAAAATGAAGATCGCCGCCACATCCATGAGAAAAAGGGCGAAGAATCGGCCCCGATTCCTATGCTTTAGAT
>NZ_JAMXFI010000153.1:0-5653 GCF_025460875.1 Microvirga yunnanensis | reverse complement strand
CCTGAGCGGCGGCTGTTTTGGGAATTGGTGGAGCCAGGCGGGATCGAACCGCCGACCTCTTGCATGCCATGCAAGCGCTCTCCCAGCTGAGCTATGGCCCCATCTCGATCCGCGGTGCCGGGCACCGCGGGGTCTGCCGTGTTCGGCAGAGGCGTCTCTATAGTCGCCTCTGCTGCGAGGTTCAAGCCTCTTCGTCGTCTTCCAGATCGCTGTCGATCAGATCCGACACGTCGTCGTCGCCCTCTTCCTCATCCTCGAGGAAGGTGTCGTCGTCGGCCACGTCGTCGCCCACGTCGATGTCGTCGTCGACCGGGATGTCCTTCTCGTTCTCGCCGGCCTCGACCTCGTCGAGGGAGACCATCTCCGGCCCGGTCGCCTCGAGCTCGGTCTCGTCGTCGTCATCGGGTGCGGCGGCGCGCGCCACCACGGGAGCGGCCACCCGGCTCATGGCCACGGCCTGGAAGACGGTGCCGCATTTCGGGCAGACGGCCGGGTCCTTGTTGAGATCGTAGAATTTCGCGCCGCAGCTCATGCACTGGCGCTTCAAGCCGAGTTCCGGTTTGGCCACGGGTGATTGCCTTGTGAGTGTGAATGGTCGGGAACGCTCCGTTAGTCGTGAGGGGATGCCTTGTCAAATAGGAAATTGCAAGAGAGCCCCGGGCCCGCGCCAGCTTGCGCGTGACGGCGGGAAAACCGCGTGTTAGGAGCCCGCCCTGATCAGAAGTCTCAAGGAACCCGAGCAAGGAACCGAGAATGTCGCACGCGCACGGATCGCCGTCACCGGTCGCCAGCAGGCCTGGAACGCCCCTGAAGGGGCGCATCCGCGTTCCGGGCGACAAGTCGATCTCCCACCGCTCCATGATCTTCGGCCTCCTGTCCATCGGCGAGACCCGGGTCGAGGGGCTGCTCGAGGGCGACGACGTGCTGCGCACCGCGGAAGCCTGCCGGGTGCTCGGAGCCGCCATCACCCGCGAGGCGCCCGGCCGGTGGCGGATCACGGGCGTGGGGGTCGGCGGCCTGACCGAACCCAAGGACGTGCTCGATTTCGGCAATGCGGGCACCGGCTCGCGCCTGATGATGGGCGTGGCCGGAAGCCACCCGATCACCTCGACCTTCGACGGCGACGCCTCCCTGCGCAAGCGTCCCATGCGCCGAATTCTCGATCCGCTCGTCCAGATGGGCGTGACCGTGGTGAGCGAGGCCGAGGGCGGGCGGGTCCCGCTGACCCTGCGCGGCCCGCGGGAGACGATCCCGATCACCTACGAGACCCCGGCGGCCTCGGCCCAGATCAAGTCGGCGGTCCTGCTCGCCGGCCTCAACTCGCCCGGCCGGACCACGGTGATCGAGTGCGAGGCGACCCGCGACCACACGGAACGGATGCTGGGCCATTTCGGGGCGAGCGTCGAAATCACCCCTCACGGGGCCGACGGCCGCGCCATCACGCTCCAGGGCCAGCCGGAGCTGCGGGGCACCGACATCGTGGTGCCGGCCGACCCCTCCTCGGCGGCCTTCCCCCTGGTGGCGGCCCTGATCACGCCGGGTTCGGACGTGGTGCTCGAGGGCGTGATGATGAACCCCCTGCGCACCGGCCTCATCACGACCCTGATCGAGATGGGCGCCTCCATCGAGCGCCTGAACGAGCGCGACGAGGGCGGCGAGACGGTTGCGGACCTGCGCGTCCGCCACAGCCGCCTCACCGGCGTCACGGTCCCCCATGCCCGCGCGCCGGCCATGATCGACGAGTACCCGATCCTGGCGGTCGCGGCCTCCTTTGCCCAGGGCACGACCCGGATGCAGGGGCTGCACGAGCTGCGCGTCAAGGAATCCGACCGGCTCGCGGCCGTGGCCGCAGGCCTCGCGGAGGCCGGGGTCGAGCACGAGATCCAGGGCGACGACCTCCTCGTTCACGGCTCGAACGGCAAGGTCCGCGGCGGCGGCAATCCGGTGGCGACCCATCTCGATCATCGCATCGCCATGGCGTTCCTGGTCATGGGCCTGGCGACGGCCCAGCCGGTGACCGTGGACGACGGCGCCATGATCGCGACGAGCTTCCCCTCCTTCATCCCGCTCATGCGCGAGCTCGGCGCCACGATCCAGGATTGAGGGAGCCCATGATCATCGCCATCGACGGCCCCGCCGCCTCGGGCAAGGGAACCCTGGGCCGGCGCCTGGCCGAGCATTACGGCTTCGCCCATCTCGACACCGGCCTCCTCTACCGGGCGGTCGCCCGCGTGCTCATGGACCGGGACATCCCGCTCACCGACCGGGACGCGGCCGCGGAGGTGGCCCGCAACCTCGACGTCGGTCACCTGGAGGACGATGCCCGCCTGCGCGGCGCCGCCATGGGCGAATCCGCCTCCGTGGTGTCGGCCTACCAGCCGGTCCGGGATGCCCTGCTGGCCTTCCAGCGCCAGTTCGGCGCAAAGGAGCCGGGTGCGGTGCTCGACGGCCGGGACATCGGCACCGTGGTCTGCCCCGACGCGGACGTGAAGCTCTTCATCACGGCCACCCCCGAGGAGCGGGCGCGGCGGCGTCACCGGGAGCTGCTGGGCCGGGGCGAGCAGGCGGAATACGAGACGATCCTGGTGGATATCCGCCGCCGGGACGAGCGGGACATGAACCGCAGCACCGCCCCCCTGAAGGCGGCCGCCGACGCCATGACCCTGGACACGACGCATCTGGATGCCGATGGCGCCTTCCAGGCCGCCCTTGACCTGGTGGAGAGCCGGCGAGCGTCGACGACCCGCGCATAAGCCCGTCCCGTGTCATCACCGGCCCAAGGCCGGCCATGACGTGAGGGGGTGGCATCACTAGGTCACACACCCTCCACGTCATCACCGGGCTTGTCCCGGTGATCCCGATACGGTGAAGCGCCGCGCCCCAAAAGATCGGGATGGCCGGCGAGAGCCGGGCGATGACTGGCCGGCCATGACGTGCGGAGGGTGGCAGGAGCGGGTCACATACACACCACGTCATCACCGGGCTCGTCCCGGTGATCCCGCTTTTGAGAGGCGCCGCGCTTCAAGCCATCGGGATGGCCGGCACGAGGCGAGTGATAGCCGGCCGGCCATGACGTGGAGGCTGCCATCACCGGGTGACGCCACCCTCCACGTCATGCCCAAGTCCGACCTCTGGTCCGGGCCCGCCCTTGCCTTACTTTCAGAAGCTGGCACACTTTCATGACCAATCCGGCTCCGAGAAGGAGACACCGATGGTTCGTTCCGGCTTCATCCGCCTCGCCGCAGGGCTGGCCTGTCTCTGCGCGTTTCTGGCTCTTCCGGCCCGGGCGCAGCCGGAGACCGAGGTCGACCTGGCCCTCGTTCTGGCCGTCGACATCTCCTTCTCCATGGATACGGACGAGCAGGCCCTGCAGCGGGAGGGCTTCGCCCAGGCGTTCCGGTCCAAGCTCGTCCATGATGCGATCCGCGGCGGGATGCTGGGCAGGATCGCCGTCACCTACATGGAATGGGCCGGCTCGCCGGACCAGAAGGTGATCGTTCCCTGGACGGTTCTCGACAATTCCGAGAGCCTGATGGCCTTTGCGGACAGGATCTCGTCCACGCCCCTGCGCCGGGCGCAGAGGACCTCGATCTCGAGCGCCATCGATTTCAGCGTGAAGCTTCTCGAGGAGAGCGGCCTCAACGCGACCCGGCGGGTCATCGACGTGTCGGGGGACGGCCCCAACAATCAGGGGCGGCTCGTGATCGAGGCACGGGACGCGGCCCTCGCCAAGGGCATCACCATCAACGGCCTGCCGATCATGCTGCGCCAGCCCGGCTATCTCGACATTCCGGATCTCGACATCTATTACAGGGACTGCGTCATCGGCGGCCAGGGCTCGTTCACCGTTCCGGTGCGGGAGCGCGACCAGTTCATCGAGGCGATCAAGACCAAGATCCTGCTGGAAGTTGCCAACCTGATGCCCGCCCAGCCGCTGATCGAGCGTATCCAGTCCCCTCCGCGCACCAACTGCATGGCCGGCGAGATGCAGTGGCGTGACCGCTGGAGCAATTGAGCGGCCCTGCCCATGAAGCAACTGACGCTGGCGCTCGTGGCCCACGACGCCAAGAAGGACGCCATGGCCGATTTCGTGGCCAGGTATGAGAACGACATCCGGCCCTTCGTCCTGTTCGCCACCGGCACCACCGGCGGGCGTGTCATGGAGCGCTGCCCATCCCTCTCGGTCACGCGGTTGAAGAGCGGCCCGCTCGGCGGCGACCAGCAGATCGGCGCCCTGATCGCCGAGGGAAAGATCGACGCCCTCTTCTTCTTCGTCGATCCGCTCTCGCCCCATCCCCACGACGTGGACGTGAAGGCGTTGATGCGCCTCGCCCTCGTCTACAACATCCCCATGGCGCTGAACCCCGCCACGGCGGAGCGGCTGATCGAGTCGTTCCGGCATTAGAGCACCGGATCCGACCCCAAATGTGGGTCCCCTTTTGGGATCGATGCTCTAGAGCATCGGACGGACCCAGAGGGCCGCGTCAGCGACCCGAAGGGCCACGCCAGTGAAAAGTGGATCCGGTTTTCCGTTCTGACCGATGCTCTCATTCAAGAAGAATGCATCGGATGGATCCCAAAAGTGCAAGTCCACTTTTGGGTCCGATGCTTTAGGTCCCGCGCGGCTTGGCGCGCCGCGTCGGCGGAGCCGTCAGCGGATCCTCGGGCCAGGGATGCTTGGGATACTGCCCGCGCATGTCCGCGCGCACGGCCGCCCAGGAGCCGCGCCAGAAGCCCGGCAGGTCACGGGTGATCTGAATCGGGCGTTGGGCCGGCGACAGCAGGTGCAGGATGAGCGGCGCCCGCCCGGCCGCGATGGTCGGATGCTTGTCGAGGCCGAACAGCTCCTGTACGCGCACGGCCAGAACGGGCCCTTCCTCGGCTCCGTAATCGATCGGGATCTGCGATCCGGTCGGCACTTCCACATGGGTCGGGGCCTCCGTGTCGAGACGCCGCTGCAGGTTCCAGGGCAGGAGCGCGCGCAGGGCCTCGCTCAGGAGATCGGGACCGATGTCGTTCAAGCCGGTTCTGCCGATGAGATGGGGAGCCAGCCACTCCTCGGCCGTCCGGATCAGGGCTTCGTCGGACAGATCGGGCCATTCCTCGCCCTCGGCCTTGCGGAGGAACATCACGCGTTCGCGCCATTGCGCGAGCGCCTTCGACCACGGCAGGGCATCGAGCCCCAGGGACGCGAGACCTTCGGCCAGGGCCCGTGCCGCCTCGTCGGTCGCCGGTACTTTCAGAGGCCGTTCGTTCAGGAGCAGGGCCCCGAGACGGCGGACGCCGCGCGCTCGCAGGGCCCTGGCCTGCCGGTCGAAGGCGACCTCGTCGCGCTGCTCGATCGTCTCGCCGAACAGGCTCTCGATCTCTTCGGGCGACAGGGCGGCGGCCGCCAGAATGCGCGCCGACGCGGCGCCGCCGGCGATTTCGGCAACGGCGAGATAAGGCTCCCGGGCCAGCCGCTCATGCGCCTCGAGCGCGGCGCCGCGCCCATTGGCCATGAGGTACTCGCCCGGCTTGCCCCGCGCCTTCGCGATCCGGTCGGGAAAAGCCAGCGTCAGCAGGGCGCCGAGAGAATGCGGCTCGTCCGAGGGCCGTGCCACGCCGCTCGGTTTGCTCGGCTTCGAATTGCTCCCGAAAGCCGGGTCCCCTT
>NZ_JAMXFI010000152.1:0-19883 GCF_025460875.1 Microvirga yunnanensis | reverse complement strand
TTATCGGACCATCTGCAAGTGTCTACTCACAAGATTGCAGGCCCAGCTCCTGTAAAAGGCCACTTCGGGTCAGAGACAGTCTTTAAGCTTAGCCGTGTAAAGGTCTGCTTCATCCTCCTCTTGCAGAAGTACGGCTAAGGTCAGTTGGGCGCCAGGGGCGGCTTGCTGGGATCAGGTGTGGATGAATGAACGTAGCCTTAGAGAATCGCCCGCCCAAGCGCCAGCGACCGTCCTAGAGTGTGACATGGATGATCTGATCACCCTCATCTGTGACCGCCACGGTCCAGCAGCACCCCTGTCGGCTTTCATGCACCAGAGCACCGTGGAGTTCCGCTGCGACCTTGTCAGCCGCGTTCTGGGCTGCCGTCGGATCGGGCAGATCCACTCCCTCCTCGTCCCAGACGAATCGGTCCTTCGAGCTCAGGTGGAAAAAATAGCGGGGCATCGAACCCCCTGTGGCTCATGGGCCGAAGCGACGGGTGATTGGAAGCTACAACCGTGAGATACCCCTCTTGTTCGAGCGCCGAGTGCGATTTCGCCTCGCAGGGCCAAGCCTCGGGCGCCGTCGGCACTTCGTTCCTGGACGGCCGATATGGAACGGGCTCGGTCGCAAGGCGACGGGCCCCGTGGATACCCGTAGGTCACGTGTCACTGACGATGTTCCGGTTGATCCGGTCAACAGGCTCAAATTGTGAAGCCGAGACAAGCCCTCTGACGCCAGAAGATGGGAGAGGCGGTCGCAGCCAGGCGGATTGTCGATCTCGGCCCCCCTTCCACCCCAAGCCGCGGCATGTGTGCGGTTCAGGCAGATCTGTGATCGGGGCAGCTTGAGGAGCCCACGGTGAGAGCCATCTCGTTCCAGCCGCCAATCTGCACCTGGCTGTTCGAGGCTGCCCTAACCCATGTGAAACTGGGCGGCAGAAAATGGTGAGCCAAGCGGGGAAACGTCCGGATCGAGTCGATCCTGTGTGGAATTCAATTCAGCCTCGGTCAAAATTTCACATTCTAGATGCCCAGTGAACGTCGGCTCACAAGGGCTGAGGCGGACCAAATGCTTACGTCTCAGGAGTGCAATTTGCGGACGTTCCGCCGAGGATGTCCGGATCCACTATTGAATTGCCTCAACAGAAGGTCAGGTTAAGCCCGACATGGCAAGTGCCGGGCAATCAGCTGGCAGAAAGAGGTGGACTGGAAAGCCAGCCCACCTTGGTCAGGGAGATCAGTTAGTGCCACGGGTTTTGGCGATCTCTGCATTCACCTCAGCAACCAGAGCCTCGCCGACTTCCTTGGAGTACTTGTCGAGAACCGGTTTGATCTTCTCGCGCATGCGGGCAATCTCCTTAGGGGACACCTCGTTGATCTGCATGCCTTTTTCCTTGAGCAGTGCAATTGCCTTGGCTTCGGCCTCGCGGGAGACCTGGCGCTGGTAGGTCTTGGCCTCGTCAAGGGATGACTGGATGATCTTTCTCTCCTCGTCCGAGAGCTTGTCCCAGCTCTTCTTGCTCATGATCACGGATTGCGGGTTGTAGATGTGGCGCGTCGTCGAAACGTACTTCTGCACCTCGTAGAGCTTGGAGTCGGCGATCACCGTGAACGGGTTCTCGTGCCCGTCGATGACCTTCTGCTCCATGGCAGTGTAAACCTCTGGGAAGGGCATCGCGATCGTATTGGCTCCCAGCGTGTTGAACACGTCGATGAACAGTGGTGACTGGAGCACCCGCAGCTTGAGGCCCTGGAAGTCTTCCAACTTGGTGATCGGACGCTTGCTGTTTGTCACGTTGCGGAAACCGAGCTCGAAGTAGCCTAACCCGACCAAGCCCTTCTCAGGCAGCTTGTCGAACAGCTTCCTGCCGACAGAGCCATCCGCAACGGCGTCCGCCTCCTGCGGGGTGTTGAACTGGAACGGCAAGTCAAAAACCGCGAATTCCTTCACGATGCCGACCAGCAGGCCTGCATTCAGCACCATCAGGTCCAGCGTGCCGCCCTGAAGGGCCGACACGTTCTGAAGATCTCCCCCAAGCTGACCACTCGGAAATATCCGGACCTTGATCTTGCCGCCGCTCTTCTGTTCCACGAGCTCGGCGAACTTTTTCGCGCCTTGGCCCTGCGGATGTTCAAGGGAGTTCTGCTGCGCCCAGCGAAGGGTCCGTTCGCTGACTTGGGCGCTTGCCTCGCTTGCCAGCAGGGCAGCAGCTCCGACGAGAGTGGCTGTGAACAGTGACTTCAGATACCTCATGAACTCTTCCTCCTGGTTGGATACCTCCTCGGAACGCCATTGTTCTTGTTGCATGTGGCACTCCGAGCATTCGTGATGCGGCTCAGCCGCCCTCGATGACCTCGAGCACGCGCTCGGAGACCACGATTCCATCCTCGTCAGCGTACAGATCAGTCCCGGGCATGAAGATCCCGCCGCCGATGGCGAGCCCTGCGATCATTTCTGCGACGAGCACCCCACCATTGCCCGACTGCGACAGGGTCGCACGAGGGAGCACGTTGTCCTCGCGGCAGGCGACCGTCCGGATCGGCCCATGGAAGCGGGCGTGCCCGCCGAAATCACGAAACCGGAGATCGCAGGATTGCAGAACGGCTTCATGAGCATCGATAAGGTCGGCGGTCGCGAACATCGGCCTCTCCTCAACGGGCCTTGGCCGCAGCGTGCGGCGAGGGCGTCCCACCGGACTGGAACTGTTGGGCGAGCTTCTCCGTGCTCCGGGCCAGAATGCCCACGTCGACACCGACGGCGGTGAAGGTCGTGCCGATTTCGATGCAACGTTGGGCGAAGGCGGTGTCGCCTGTCAGGATGCCGGCGGGCTTGCCGCAGGCCCGGATCCGCTGCACGGCGTCTTCGACGGCGGCCTTGACCTCAGGATGCCCCTGGTCCCCGACATGCCCGAGGCTCGCGGCCAGGTCGGCCGGTCCGATGAAGACGCCGTCCACGCCTTCGACGGCAGCAATGGCTTCGAGGTCATTAAGCGCCTGCCGGGTTTCGATCTGGACCAAGAGGCAGAGCTCATCGGCGGCCCGGCGGGCATAGCCCTCCACCCGGCCAAAACGCGTTGCGCGGGTGAGAGCCGAGACGCCCCGAACGCCATCCGGGGCATAGCGGATGGCCGCGACCGCGCTGCAGGCCTCCTCGGCCGATTGGACGTAAGGAATGAGCAGCGTCTGAACGCCGATGTCGAGAAAGCGCTTGATGAGGACGGTGTCGTTGCTCGCCGGCCGAACGATCGGAGACACATCGTAGGCAGAAACCGCCTGAAGCAGACCCAACACCGTCTCGACGTCGCTGGGCGAGTGCTCGGTATCGAGCAGGAGCCAGTCGAACCCCGACCCGGCGACGACCTCGGCCGCATAGGCGCTCGACAGGGTGCACCAAAGCCCAATCTGCTGGCGTCCTTCCTTGAGTGCCCGCTTGAATCGATTCTCCGGGAGTTTCATCGGCCCTCTCCTGTCAGACGAACGAAACGCCGATCGCTCCAAGCGGACCGTAATCTGCATGGATCACGTCGCCGGGCGCTACCGAGACGGGCCGCGTGAACGAGCCGGCGAGGACGATCTGACCCTTCTCGAGCCGGGCGCCCACGGCGTGGAGCTTGTTGACGAGCCAGGCGATTCCCGCAGCCGGATGGCCCATGATGGCGGCCGACACGCCGGACTCTTCGATAATGCCGTTCTTCGAAAGCGTGGCGCCGACCCACCGGATATCGACATCCATGGGACGAACGGTCCGCCCGCCCACGATCATGCCGCCGGCCGCCGCATTGTCGGCAATCGTGTCCGTGATCGCACGGGGCACTTCCGTTCGGTAGTCGATGATCTCGAGGGCCGGCACGACGAACTCGGTCGCCCGCATGACGTCATAGATCTGGGTGCCCGGCCCCTCCAGCGTCTCACCCATGACGAAGGCGAGTTCCACCTCGAGCCGGGGCGCCATGAAGCGCCCGGCCGGGATCTGGGCACCGTCCCGGTACAGCATGTCGTCGGTGAGATAGCCGTAGTCCGGCTCGGTGATCTTGGAAGCCATCTGCATAGCCCGCGACGTCAGACCGATCTTGTGGCCGATGATCCGGGCACCGTCCGCGATCCTTTTCCGGGCCCACAGGCTCTGGATGGCGTAGGCATCCTCCAGCTCAATGGCGGGAAAGGTCCGGCTCAGTTGCGGAATGACCCTCCGCTCGCGATCAGCATTGTAGAGATCCTCTGCGCCGCGGCGGCGCTCGTCATCGGTCAGCATCGTGGCATCCGTTCATGCGTTGGGGCGGGCCGGCATCGGCCGCGGGCCAGGGTTGGGAAAGGGACTACTTGATCGGCGGCTTCGGCAGGCGGGCCTCGCCCGGCTCCATCACGAACGTGTAGTCGAGCGAGTACCAGGGCGCCTCGACATCGGGCGCGCCCGGGTGTGGCTCGTCATGCCGGTCGAATTTACCGACGAGCGCACGTGTCACGCCGAACTGGACGTCCGTCTCAAGGTTCGGATCATCGTCGGCATAGACCTGCGAGGTCAGGGTCTTGTAGCCTTCCCTGAGCACGAGCGCATGAACGTGAGCCGGCCTGAAGGGATGCCGGTCCTGTGCCTCGAGCAACCGTCCGACGACGCCGTCGGTCGGGATCGGGTAGCCAGCCGGCTTCACCGAGCGGAACCAGATATGGCCGTCAGAATCGGTCGTGAACTTGCCACGTAGGTTCATGTCAGCCTGGTCGGGATCCTGGTTCTCGTAGAGGCCTACTGGGGAGGAATGCCAGATATCCACCTCGGCGCCCGCGATCGGCTGCCCTTCCCGGTCCACGACCCGCATATGCACGAACATGGTCGGGCCAGGCGTGTCGGATCGGATGATCGAACCGCCGTTCTTCACTCGTGGCGAGTTCATACGCCAGAACGGGCCGAGCAGGGACTGGGAGGTCTCCGTCGCACCGTTATCGCCGTTGTTCAGGAGACAGACCAGTGACGACACGCCGAGCGAGCCGGCCATTAGGACCGTCTCGTTATGGGTGTCGCTCGCCAGCTTCCCCATCTCGTTCAGGATCGCGGCGGCGTCCCGGAACTCATCCTCGGTCAGGCGCACCTCGCGCACGAACCCGTGAAGGTGGCGGACGAGCGAAACCATGATCTCGCGCAGGCGCGGATCCGTCGTCCGCTGCATGACCGCTACGGCGGCCTCTGTCACGTCTTCCTGGCGCTGGATGATCATTGGTTCCTCCTCAGCGGTCCTGGGCTGGGATCGAGAGGTCAGCCATACCCTCTTAATGGGGCGCCCAATAATCGTTTTAATACCAAATAATCGATTATATTGTCAATCCACGATTATTGGTGGTATTGTCGAGACAAGTCGAAACGGGCCTTCGGATATGACCCGTTGCATGGCGACCGGCCACGTCGGTTCGTAGTGAAGCGGCACAGCCAAGGGTCTGGATTGGAGGCCAGTTTGATCATCGGTGACATGAAGGTCATGCAGCAGCCGTCCGAGGACGGGGAGAAGAAGACGATCGCCAGCAGGGTTTCGCATGAGATCCGTCAGGCGATCCTCCGGGGTGACATGAAGCCGGGCTCGAAGATCAACCTCGACCGTCTGCGCACCGCTTACGACATCAGCCTCAGCCCCCTGCGCGAGGCCCTCTCGCGTCTGGTCGCGGACGGGCTGGTCGAACTCGAGGACCTGCGCGGCTACCGGGTCGCTCCCGTGTCCACCAGCAACCTCGCCGAGGTGACCCGCCTTCGTGTCGAGTTCGAATCGCTCGCCCTCAAGCACTCCATCGAACAGGGCGACCTCGAATGGGAGAGCGACGTCATGCGCGCGCTCTACCGCCTCAACCGTATCGAGCGCGATCCCTCCCGTCCGGAGAGCCTGGAAGCATGGGAGGAAGCCCACAACGACTTCCACCGGCAGTTGATCCAAGGCTGCGGGATGCCTCTCCTGCTGCGCTTCTGCTCGGTCCTGCATAACCTGAACGACCGCTATCGCAGGATCTTCCTTGCGACGAACCCGGGCGACCGCGACGTCCGGGGCGAGCACAGCACGATTGCCGAGGCCGCCGTGGCGCGGCGATCGCCCGAGGCCTGCGAGACCTTGCGCCGCCACATCGACAGGACCGGCACCAATCTGAAGAAGGCGCTCGCCACGGCGCTTAACGACGCCTCGCGATCCGAGGGGGACTGACGCCGCAGTCCGGAACCAGGTGGCGAGTCACATCCACAATCCGGGAGGAACCAACGTGATCATTGTCCAAAAACCGCCGCCCCTCGGGCTGGCTCATTTCACGGTCCTGGAAGTCCCGCCGCTCGACCTCGTCAGCCTGGCGGCAAGGATCGGCTACGCATCCGTGGGCCTTCGGTTGCACCCCGCCTTCACCGGGGCCCCCTACTACGCCATCCCGGTCGGCAGCAGTGCCATGCGCGAGATGAAGGAGCGCCTGCACGGCGAAGGGGTCAGTGTCTACGACATTGAGTTCGTGATCATCGGCCCTGACTTCGTGGCGGCGCGACTGACGGCGATCCTCGAATCCGCAGGGGAGCTGGGAGCTAGAAGGCTGAGCGTCTGCGGTGACGATCCGGATCGCGGTCGGCTCGAGGCGAACTTCGCCGAGCTCTGCGATCTGGCCGCCGGCTTCGGCATGGGCGTGGACTTGGAGTGCATGGCCTGGCGACAGGTATCCAGCTTTCCGGAGGCCGTGCGGGTCGTCGAAGCGACCGGCCGCCCCAACGGCGGCGCTCTCGTCGATGCCCTTCATCTCTCACGCACGGGTGGGGCGCCCAGCGATCTCAAGGCCGTATCGCCACAACGGATCCGCAGCGCACAGCTTTGCGACGCTCCGGCAACGCAGCCTGGCTCAACGGAAGCCATTATCGAGGAAGCGCGGTCCAAGCGTCTTCCGCCCGGTCACGGAGACTTGCCGCTATGCGAGTTGCTCGCCATGCTGCCGGATGACGTGTGCCTTTCGGTCGAGGTCCCGATGGACGGCACGGCGCCCGCGGAGGTTCGCGCCCGGCACATCTTCGAGGCGACCCAGACCCTGTTTGAGAGCTGTCGCGCCCGTGACCTTCAATCGTCGTAGCGACTTCCCCAGGGATGGCCACGCATCATAGGCCCTTGGGTCGACGACACCCCATATCACGTTGCCTTGCGCGAGAGAGCAGTGGCGGCGAGCCCCATCGGGTGCCTTCGCTGACGCCAAGACACACCATAACGACAGGAAAACGCAATGAGCCGCATCGTCTACGTCCTGAACGGCCCCAACCTGAACCTGCTGGGAAAGCGCCAGCCTGCGATCTACGGGTATGAGACTCTCGCAGACATCGAGGCAGATTGCCGGCGCGTGGCACGGGAGCTCAATCTCGACATCGAGTTCCACCAGAGCAATGCCGAGTACCAAATCATCGACTGGATCCACGAGGCCCGTGAACGTGCTGGTGGCATCGTCATCAACCCGGCGGCCTTCACGCATACATCGGTGGCCATTCTCGATGCTCTGAACACCTGCGAGTTCCCGATCATCGAGGTGCACATCTCCAACGTGCACAAGCGTGAAGCCTTCCGGCACCACTCCTATGTGTCCCTCGTCGCCTCGGGAGTGATCGCCGGCTTCGGCACGCAAGGGTACCCGCTGGCCCTCCAACGCCTCGCCCGCCTCATCGACGAGGCCAAGAAGTAGCCCTGCAACGCTGGCAGTGATTCGGCGCCAATTCGTTCTGCCTCAAGGTCGAGGAGCGAACGCGATGACCAGGAAAGTGAAGCTCGCGGTGCTCGGCGCCGGGCTGATCGGGAAAAGGCACATTGAGCACGTGCGAGCCGCTCCTGAAGCGGAGCTCATGGCCGTCGTCGATCCCTCTCCGATGGGGAGGGCCTTGGCTGAGGAAATCGGGGTTGGATGGGCTCCGAGCTTCTCCGCCCTGATCGCGACCGATCGGCCCGACGGAATCATCATAGCAACGCCGAACCAGATCCACGTCGCCAATGGCCTGGAAAGTGTCGCCGCCGGCATCCCCGCCCTGGTGGAGAAGCCGATTGCCGATGACGTCGACTCGGCAAGGAAACTCGTGGAAGCGGCCGAGAGTGCCGGTGTGCCCGTCCTGGTCGGCCATCACCGTCGCCACAATCCACTGATCCGGAAGGCGAAGGAAACAATCGAATCCGGCAGGCTGGGCCGGGTCCTGGCGGTTCACGGGACCTGCTGGTTCTTCAAGCCCGACGACTATTTCGACGTTGCCTGGCGGCGTGAGAAAGGCGCAGGTCCCGTCTTCCTCAATCTTATTCATGACGTCGACAGCCTCCGCTACCTCTGCGGCGACATCGTCGCCGTGCAGGCCATCGAGTCCAACTCAGCCCGCGGGAATGCCGTTGAGGATACAGCCGCCATTCTGCTGCGCTTTGAGAGCGGAGCCCTCGGAACCATCACCGTGTCCGACGCAATCGTTGCGCCATGGAGTTGGGAACTCACCACAGGCGAGAATCCTGCCTACCCGCGGACTGGTGAGGCTTGCTACCAGATCGGGGGCACACATGCTTCCATAACGATTCCGTACCTGGACGTCTGGTGCAACAACGGGAAGAGGGGCTGGTGGGAGCCGATCCATCAGGAGCGGCTTCGTGTCGATCAGGCAGACCCTCTCGCCTTGCAGATCGGCCACTTATGCCGGGTCATTCGTGGCGAGGAGGCCCCATGTGTTTCAGGCCGAGAAGGTCTGAACACGCTGAAGGTAATAGCGGCCGTGAAGCAGGCCGCAGAGACAGGGCAGGTCATTCATATCAGCTAGTTGGCGCACGACGAATGCCGCAGTTCACGCTGTGCCCTTGGGGTTCCGATGATGGAAGGTCTGTTCAGAGTCACGCACTGACGATCCCATACCCTCGAGAACGTCCGCTGTTCCTTGCGAGAGCAGACCATGGGTTTGCTTTCGAGCAGTGCCAGCCATTTGTGATGACCCAAGCCCGGGGGGATGTGCCGCAAACATTTTGTTTCAGAGTTTCAGCTATAGCCTCCTCGGCTTCAGGGAAGAGGACGGCATGTTCAAGGGCAGGCATTTTGATCGCTCGGTGATCCTGCTCTGTGTGCGGTGGTATCTCGCCTACAATCTCAGCCTCCGGAATTTGGAAGAGATGATGGCCGAGCGGGGCATCTCCGTCGACCATGCGACCGTTCACAGGTGGGTTATCCGCTACTCGCCTGAGAGGCGACCTGAAACGGGCGCTTACTCAGTAGCTATCTCAGGCGGTGAGCAACTCGAACGGAATTGTCGCAAACCCGATAGTAACTCTGTTCGGTGTACACCTCTGCTCACCTCTGGAGGCACATGATGTTCAAAGGCCACCAATTCGAGCACTCGGTGATCCGGTTGTGTGCGGTAGTATCTGGCCTATAGCCTCAGCCTTCGGGATCTTGAGGGGATGATGGCCGAACGAGGGATCTCCGCCGATCATGCGACCAGTCATAGATGGAGCGTGCGCTATTCACCCGACCTGCTAGAGCAGTTTAACAGGCGCAAGCGTGTGGTCACTTGGGTAGATGGCTGGCTGGCTGTTGCATGTTGCAATGACCGGTAATTATTGATCCGGTCCTCATTGTCTTGAGCATGCGGCGTAGCGGACGGGTTTGTGGCTGAAGTAGCTTCGGACGCACCCGGGCGATTTCGACAGGCGACGCATATGGCTGACCGTCGCCCGCTTGAGTTGCTGTTTGCTGCGCGCGGGCGCCTGGCGGGTGACAACCTGCTTCAGGTTGGCGTTCAGGCCCTCCTCCGGGTTCAACTCCGGACTGTAGGCCGGCAGGTAGAAAACCTCGATCTTCGCCCGATGCGCGCTGAGCCAGTCGCGGACCCGGGCGGCGCGATGCACCCGCAGCCGGTCCAGGATCAGGAGCACCTTGCGCTTTGCATCGCGGATCAGGCGTTGCAGGAAGCGGATCAAGGTTGCGGCGCTCACCGCCCCGTCGACAATCATCCAGCGCACGGCGCCGCGATTGCTCACCGCCGCAATCAGGCTCAGCCCGGCGCGCCGGTAGCAGACCCGGATCACCGGCGTCCGGCCCCGGGGCGCATAGCCGCGGCCGCGCACATCGTCGGCGCGCAGACCGGTTTCGTCACCCCAGAAGATGGTGCCCCGCGCCTGCCGGGCCGCCGCGACGATGGCCGGGTACTCCCGCCGCAGCCAGTGCCGCACCGCGGCCGGGTTCTGCTCGTACGCCCGCCGGAGCGGCTTCTGCGCGGTAAAGCCCCAGCGCGCCAGATACTTGCCCACGGTTCGCACGGCCAGCGCAATCCCACAGCGCTGCCAGATCACCGCGCACACCGCCGCCCGGCTCCATAGGGCGAACGGCAGGTCCAGTTCGTCCGGGGTGTGCCGGCAGATCAGGCGCTGAATCTCGGCCTCCTGGGCGGCATCCAGCAGCCGTTGCTCATCCGGCTTGCGCCCGCGTGGCTTGCTCACCAGCCCCTGCGCGCCCTCGGCCGCAAACCGCTGGCAGATGTCGAAGACCCCGGTTGGCGACAGCCCAACCTGGGCCGCAATCGCCCGGTAAGTCAGCCCGCGCTCCCGGAGCCCAACGACTTGCCGCCGGCGCTCCTCTTGAGCCGCCGCCGGCAGCTTGCGCATGTCCACGTGCTTCATGCTGATGAAGCTGGAGCCATCCATGATCCTTTCAAGACAATGAGCGCCGGCTCAATAACGTGACAACGCCCCCGTGATCATGGGCCTCCTCGGCATCTGGTACCGCAATTTTCTCGGTGCCCCGACACTGGCCTTGCTGCCATACGATCAGCATCTGCACCGCTTTGCCGCTTACCTCCAGCAGGGCGATATGGAGAGCAACGGCAAGTCCACGCGACGGGATAGCCGCCATGTGGATTATTGTACCGGGCCGGTGATCTGGGGCGAGCCGGGCACCAATGGCCAGCATGCGTTTTTCCAGCTTCTCCATCAGGGCACGGAGCTAATCCCAGCAGACTTTCTCGCTGCCGTGGAAAGCCAGACGCCGTTGGGAGACCACCATGATAAGCTGCTCGCCAATGTCCTAGCTCAAACGGAGGCGCTCGCTTTCGGCAAGACTGAGGGAGAGGCGAGGGCGGAGCTAGCAAAGAAGGGGCTGTCTGAGACCGCCCTTGAGGCGCTCCTCCCCCACAAGATCTTTGAGGGCAACAGGCCGACGACATCGCTCCTCTACCGGAAGCTGACGCCGCATCGTCTCGGCTCGCTGATCGCCCTCTATGAACACAAGATCTTCGTCCAAGGCATTATCTGGAGGATCAACAGCTTTGACCAATGGGGAGTCGAGCTTGGTAAGGAATTGGCTTCCCGGATCCTACCGGAGTTGCGAGCAGTTAAGGAAGTGACAGCACACGACAGCTCGACGAATGCGCTGATAAACTACATCAGGAGCACTCGGAAGGCACACTAGGGCCGTCGCATTTACCTTGCTCGTACATTGGGAGGCGGCGTGCTGATACGTCGCCTATTACACTTTCTCAACACTGTTGTCTTTGGAAAGATCATCAGTCTAGCTCGAAGTCAGAGTATCATCTCTCCTCTCCCGCGCCATAAACTCCAAAAACAATGTCTTTATCCGGCAGCTTGGAAGGAAACATTCATTCCTCAAAGTAAGCTGTGGTTCTGTACCACATGAGTCTAGTTTCTATAAGAATGTTCAGCGAGGTTCCTCTGTAAGCGCAAATTTAAATTGCCAGCACTGAGCAATGTCCGAATGTGTTCATCCCTGGGATCTTGGTGCTACCAAACTCTTTGATCCCTCCGTTCTGCAGACCTGGAATTTCGCTCTCGCATTACAGGAATATTGCTTGAGAAGATTTTTACTGACATTGCACTGCATCGCATTCTGAACCGAGCTCGATCGTCGCTTCGACTTTCGATCATGCTGCGTCGGACCCTTCAAGCTTAGGACTTAAGCATGCTGCTACGCAGCATCATGACAGCATCCAACTGCCAACATACTGTCGAAATCCGCGCATGAACGTTGTTGCCAATGCCGAAGCTGGGTGCTGGGGTGAGCGCAGGCCAACGAACCCAGCGTCGATGAAGGGGGCGAACGGTTTCGCTACGATGCCTTTGTCGAAAAATTCCGTTGCCGAATAGGGATCCACAAGGCTGATGCCGCCCCCCTCAGCCACAAGAAGACAGGCGATGTGGGATAAAGGCGTTTCGAGCGAAACGGTTCGTGGGATTCCTGCAAGAGCCGTGTCGATCCGGGATCGGAAGAGGGTGCCCCGACCGATCCCTACGAAACGTTCACCCTCAAGGTCAGCCGGCGTAATGCAGTCATGCCGCGCCAGACGGTGATCTTTTGGCATGATTGCGACGGCAGCCACCGGAATAGCCTCGGTCTCCATCCCCATCCGGCTAAGCGGACCATCAGCATATCCGAAATCAGCCTGACCACTTGCGACCGCGTCAATCACGAGGTGAGACGGCACTCCGCTGATTGAGATATGGACACCCGGCCTGCTGGTGGAAAACTGGGCGGCGAACCGGGTCAGGATACTTCCAGCAAGTGCTGGCATCGCAGCAATCCGCAGCGAACCGGCTGTTTGCTCCCGGAGTGCCTGCGCGAAGGCTCCGATACGCGAAAGCCCAACAAACGACCGCTCGACTTCCACGAGGAGGGCTGTCGCTTCAGCCGTGGGAACGACATGGTTCCCACGCCTCTCGAACAGGGTAAGCCCCGTTGCCCCCTCGAGGCTCTGGATGAGCCGACTGATTGCCGGTTGCGTGACGAACAGAGCCTCAGAGGCACTGGTGATGCTGCCCGTGAGCATCACCATGCGAAAGGCCTCGATTTGACGAGCACTGATATCCATTGGCGGCAGCCTAGCATAACATCAAGACATACTGAGATGAATAGATCTGATTTGACGTTATGCAAGCGCTCCTATCATTGTCTCCGGTGGAACATCGGGGACCAGCTTGAACAGGTTGGCTGGCTGATGGTCTCAAAGCCAGATGAGGAACAGAGAAGATGAACACGTTGGGAATCTTGGGGGCTGTCACCCTCAGCGTTCTAGCGGCTGCGAACGGAGCAGCGGCTCAGGAGAAGACGGTCAAGATCGCCACGGAAGGGGCCTATGCCCCGTGGAACTTCACGGGCGCGGGTGGCAAGCTCGAGGGCTTCGAGATCGATCTCGCCGACGATCTGTGCGCCCGCATGAAGGTGAAGTGCGAGATCGTGGCTCAAGACTGGGACGGCATCATCCCGGCGCTTCAGGCCAAGAAGTACGACGCCATCATGGCCGGCATGACGATCACCGATAAGCGCAAGGAGGTGATCAACTTCTCCATTCCTTACGCAGATACCCCAAGCGTATTCCTGACGGCAAAGAACTCGCCGTTGGCCAAGCTTCCAGGCACTGGTCAGGCGTTCAACCTCTCGACCCAGCAGGCGGCTGCCGAGAAGGCGATCGAGGATCTCAAGCCGCTCCTGAAGGGAACGTCCATTGGCGTGCAGACCTCGACCATCCAGGCCACCTTCGCTGACAAGTACCTGAAGGGCACGGCCGAGATCCGCGAGTACAAGACCACGGAGCAGCACGACCTCGACCTCGCGGCTGGACGAATTGATGCTGTTTTCGCTGGGGCAGCCCAGATCATTGGCACACTCGCAAAGCCTGACTTCAAGGACTATGCCGTTGTGGGCCCATCCTTGACGGGCGGCCTGCTCGGCGCTGGCATCGCCGTCGGCCTGCGCAAGGATGAGACCGATCTCAAGAAGGCCTTCGACGAGGCCATCCAGAGCGCCATCAAGGACGGTACGATCCAGAAGCTCTCGATGAAGTGGTTCAAGACCAACATCACGCCTCAAGGCTGAGGCTCATCATGCCCGGCGGGGTGCTCATGGGCGCCCCGCGTTTGCGGATGACAGCAATGGCAGTCAGTCGAATACACGCGGAATCCGACATCGCCCTTGTCGGTGGTGGTCTCATGGGTGCGTGCCTGGCGTGGGGTCTGGCACGGCAGGGCTTGCGCGTCTGCGTGCTGGATGAGGGCGACATCGCGCTACGCGCATCGCGAGCGAACTTCGCCCTGATCTGGGTTCAGGGAAAGGGCTTCGGGTTCCCCGCCTACACCGCCTGGACGAAAGCCGCAGCCGCAGCTTGGCCCCAGCTGGCTTCGGACCTTAAGTCCGATACCGGGATTGACGTCGGCCTCGATCAGCCCGGCGGCTTCACCCTTTGTCTTTCCGACCGGGAATTGCAGTCCAATGTCGATACGCTGAAAAGACTGCACAATCAGCCCGGCGCGGTGGCACACCCCTACGAGGTGCTCGATCATGGGCGAACGAGGGCGCTCCTCCCTGCGATCGGCCCTGACGTGAGCGGAGCGATCTACTGCCCCCTGGACGGGCACGTGAACTCGCTCCGGCTCTTCCGGGCTTTGCACACCGCCTTCAAAGCCGGCGGAGTCGACTACCGGGCAGATCATGTGGTTGACGTGATCGAGCCTCAAGCTGGTGGATTCCTGCTGAAAGGGAACTGGGGCGAGATCAGGGCTCCGAAGATCGTCCTCGCGGCCGGCCTTGGGAATGCCCGACTGGCACCAATGGTAGGACTGGACGCTCCGCTGAAGCCGAGCCGGGGGCAAATTGTCGTCACCGAAAAGGCCGCCCCTTTCCTCTGCTATCCGGTCGTCACAGTTCGCCAGACCGACGAGGGCGGCGTTATGATCGGCGACAGCGAGGAGGCGGATGGGGCAAGCCTCACAATTGATCATGGGATCTCCTCTGTCATGGCCGACCGAGCTATCCGGATGTTCCCATTGCTGGCAGACCTGAATGTCGTCAGAACCTGGTCGGCGCTTCGGGTCATGACGCTGGACGGCTGCCCTGTCTACGAACAGTCTCGATCCTATCCCGGCGCCTTCGTCACGATGGCCCATTCAGGCGTCACCCTGGCCCCCCAACATGCGTACGATCTGGCGCAGGCGATCGCTGCCGGGGGGATCCCGGATGAGATTTCGGTCTTCGGAACCAGGAGGTTTCATGTTCCGGCGTGCGCCTGATCGCATCAGGGATCAGGTTACTTTCACTTTCGACGGAATTCCGATCACCGCGTCAGCAGGGGACAGCGTCGCTGCCGCACTCCTTGCGGCAGGGATCCGCGCCTGCCGCACAACGCCCGTTTCAGGCGCACCGCGAGGCCCCTATTGCATGATGGGCGTGTGCTTCGAATGTCTGGTCAGGATCGACGGTGTGGGCAATCGGCAGGGGTGCCTTGTCCCGGTGCGAGAAGGAATGACGGTCGAAACACAGAAGGGTCCGCACGTCCTGTCAGCGGAGCTGGTGCCATGACATCCACCACAGGGGGCAAAGCGGCCCATACGGTCAAGGACCTCGCCGATGCCTATGACGTTATCGTCATCGGTGCTGGGCCTGCCGGACTGTCCGCAGCTACGACGGTATCGACCCTTGGAGCGCGCACGCTTCTTGTCGACGAGAACCAGACGCCCGGTGGCCAGATCTACCGGTCCGTTCTCCTTGCACAGACGGCAGATCGCGAGCGTCTGGGAGAGGACTACTGGAAGGGCCGGGAGATTGCCGAAACATTCCTTCGTGCGGGGGCTCAGTACGCTCCCGCAACGACGGCGTGGAGCATTGGGCCAGCAAACGATGACGGAGGCCAGTTCATCGGCCATGAAGTCGGAGTCTCAGCAGGTGGAGCGGCGCGCTTGATCCGCGCAAGGCAGGTTGTGCTTGCGACGGGTGCCCTGGAACGGCCCTTTCCGATTCCAGGATGGACGCTGCCCGGTGTCATGACGGCCGGCGCCGCCCAGATCGCGCTGAAGACATCTGGCCTCGTTCCGGAGGGGAGGGTGGTCATCGCCGGGACGGGACCGCTTCTGTATCTCCTGGCCGCTCAGTTGATCGAGGCTGGCGCCACAGTCACAGCGGTTCTCGACACGACACCCAAAAGCAACTGGCTGAAAGCCTTGCGCCATATGCCGGCCTTCCTGACCTCACCCTATGGCAGCAAGGGATTGCGGCTCCTGCGCACGGTGCAGCGCCGTACGAAAGTGGTGCGATGGATCTCAGGCCTGTCGGCCGAAGGACAGGGAGAACTGAAGGAGGTCGTGTGGACGGCGGGCGGGCAGGAGCATCGCACGCCGGCAGACCTTCTCCTGCTTCATCAGGGTGTGGTTCCCAATGTCAATTTCTCGAATGCGGCCGGCTGCTACCATGTGTGGGACGAGACGCAGCTCGCTTTCCGACCACAGGTCGATGAGTGGTATGAAACCTCCGTTCCCGGCATCGCGATCGCGGGGGATGGAGCAGGAATTCGCGGTGCTGAGGCGGCGGCCCTTCAGGGCAAGCTGGCAGGGGTCGGGTGCGCGGCCCGGCTCGGCTTGATCGGCGGTGAGGATCGCAATCGGCATGCGTCCTCGCTCAAGGTCCAGCTCACGAAAGTCACACGAGGCCGGGAGTTCCTTGACGCCCTCTACCGGCCTTCCAAGGCGTTCCGGGTGCCGCAGAACCCTGAGACCATCGTCTGCCGCTGCGAGGAAATCTCCGCTGCCCAGATCAGGGCATCGGTGAGCGCGGGCGCGATCGGCCCGAACCAGATGAAGGTGTTCCTACGCTCCGGCATGGGACCGTGCCAGGGTCGGCTCTGCGGACTGACGGTCACCGAACTGATTGCAGGCGAACGCGGCGTGAGCCCTGACAAGGTCGGCTATTACCGGCTGCGGTTCCCGATCAAGCCACTGAGGCTGCGCGAACTGGCTTCGCTGCCGCAGTCAGATGCGGCCAAAGTCGCGGTTCTGGCCGACCTCGCCGACACACACCATTCGAAGGCCAACTAACCAAGGAAAATCCAAGTGACTGAGCGGCATATTCAAACGCCCATCATGCATCGCGTCGTTGTGCACAACGGACTGGTCTTCGTCGGCGGGACGGTTGCTGACGATATGTCGGCAGGACTCGAGGGGCAGACGGAGCAGATCCTCGCCAAGTTCGACGAGTATCTCAGGACGGCCGGCACGGACAAAACCCGTCTGCTGTCTGCAACCATCTTCCTGACAGATCTCAACCGAAAAGCCGAGATGGATGCAGCCTGGAAGCGATGGCTATCACCGGTGAACTTCCCTGCGAGGGCCACTGTGGGCGTCGCTGATCTTGGCAAAGATACTCTGGTCGAGATCATGATCACGGCTGCGGGCTGAATTAAACAGACATCCGTCAGGCGAAAGAGACGACTCCTCGGCATCGACAGAAGCCGAAACGGGTAACGACCCGTGCATCGCGAGCAGAAATGGTCAAACCGGTTGATGCTGTGCGGATGCACCCGTCGATCATTACTGCTGCGCCCGTATTGAAATGACGTTAGTCAAAACAAATCGCATGGGCCTTGGTAGAAGGTCCGGTGCTCGGCCTTTCAGTAAGAAGTTCCGCGGTTGCCCGCAGCGCGCGTTGAATCGTTGCCGCACTTGGAGTACTACTACAGCATGGTGTTGCAACCGGCATCACACAAGCGCCCTGACAGCGAGCCCCGCCCGGCTACCTCTGTCGGGGCGTTCTCGTTTGTGAGTTCCAGGCAGCATGTCAGCTCCTGGATGGCGCAACGTCTGGCGTGGCATTTCGCTACCCGCGTTGTTCCACCTCAAGCAGCATGAAAGATCGGCGTCGCGCCTCCAAACCGATGCGTCTGCCCTGCGCCTGGGCATCCTACTCAGCAATTCCTCTGACGAGCAGGCGGTTGACCGCTTCGACGACCCGTTTGTGCTCCTCCTCCGAGAAAGGGCTGAGGTCATGCATCTCGAGGCTGTTCAGGCCCTCAATGGCTAGCCAGCCGAGAAGCGCCGCGTCCAGATCGTCCGATGTCGCTTTCAAGTCCTCCAGGGTCGCCTGGATGACCTTGCGCACCGGATCAAGCAGGTGCGGGCTCTCGGCCGAGGCGGCCAGCATGCCATTGGCGACCTCCTTCGTCCTGCCCTGACGCAGCTTGAGCAACGCCGCCGTACACAGGCGCGCTTCGAGGTTGCGCCCGGGCTCGGCTTGAGCGCGGAGTGCCTCCCGCTCTGCAGCAACCTCGTCGACAATGCGCTGGACCATGCCTTGGAGTAGCGCGTCCTTGGTGGGAAAGTTGTAG
Organism: Microvirga yunnanensis; assembly: GCF_025460875.1. Taxonomy (NCBI): domain Bacteria; kingdom Pseudomonadati; phylum Pseudomonadota; class Alphaproteobacteria; order Hyphomicrobiales; family Methylobacteriaceae; genus Microvirga; species Microvirga yunnanensis. The sequence goes on along the minus strand of NZ_JAMXFI010000152.1, from coordinate 1,804 downwards.
AGAAGCCCACCCTTGCTGAGACCCACCCTTTCGGCCACGGTGTCCAGCGTCAGTCGTCCCGACCCGATCTCGCTCACCAGCTCCGCAGCCGCGTCGAGAATCCTCTCGCGCGAGCTCTTTCGGTCTCGAACATGTTCCGACATCGCTCTCCTTGCGCTCAACCCGTTCGGCCGAAATCCATCCGCCATATCAGCGTCGAGCCCTTCAGCGTCAAGATGAGAGCATGACCGGTCGCTAAGGGTCCCGGCGGAGTTCTGCCACGATATCGAGGTCGGGCTTCGGGAATAGATTGGAATGTATTCTCGTCCATAAGCAGGCCCGCCTTCTGAGATATTGGGCTAATGTCGAAATGTGATCCGCTTGGGAACCGGATCGATCGTTCCGGGTTTACGGCTGGGCAGTATGCACTCGCAGCCCTCCATTGCTCCTCACCTGATCTTTTGAATTGTGCCCTGATGAAGCGACTTGTCTCTCACCGGCCGCAGGCCATCGATCTCTGGCTGACGGCCACGGCAGCATCGGCCGCGCTTGCAGTGATCACTTTGTGCGCCCAACTGCCGTAAGTAGGCTTCTCGATAGCCACAGAAATCTAAGCGTCGTCGATCCAGCTGTTGATAGCTCGCGCAGGCATGGAACTCTCCTGATCCCTCATCGTGTTGCTCTCTGGTTCCTGGACCGGATGTCGGAACCATGCCTGAGATCAGCGAACCGTCCCCGCGCACCCAAACGACATTGTTCAAGCTCCAAGCGCGACAATGCCGCTTCATTGTCTCGGACGAGCACTCCAAGGCGATCTTCTGTGGAAGTGAGACACAGGAGGGCTCAAGCTGGTGTCCTTGGCACCGGCGCCTGGTCTACGTGCGGACACCCATGACCGGAGCCGATGCCGGGAAACGTCGTTCCTGAGATCTTGGAATTCACCCCGTCAGGAGGTGAGTGCTTCAGAAGCCTTCGTTTGCCGACTGACCCACCTTTACCCGCATAAATGTACTTGGAACGCCCATGATCATCTCATAGCTGCAATTTTGTTTCGCGCGAACTCAGCCTTGATCATGCGTTACACGCATAAGGCCTTTGATGAAATTTCATACTAATATTCGCCACGTTTTGGTAACAGGCTTTCGAACCGTCGCATCTCTACCCTGCGGCGTCGTTCCCTTCAGAGGGAGATGTCCTCTGCACCTCCGGTCGCTGGCAACAGCGGCCTTTTTCTTGAGCACAGGATTAACGCCAAGGGGTCCTTATGGCGGGCAAGACCATCACCCGGGCTGATCTGACAGAGGCCGTCTCCAACACAGGTGGCCTTTCCCGAGCGGAGGCGGCGGACCTGGTCGAGCAGGTTCTTGGGGCGATGAGCGAAGCTCTTGTCACGGGCGAGATCGTGAAACTGTCAGGCTTTGGCGTCTTCACCGTTCGCCACAAGACCGAGCGCCTCGGCCGCAATCCCAAGACAGGGACCGTGGTCCCCATCGAGCCCCGCCGGTCGCTGACCTTCAGCGCCTCGCATCTTCTGAAGGCCCGCATCAACGGCACCATGCCCGAGCCCCGCTCAAGGCGGCGTAAAGGCCCCCTCGTGTCAGCTCAAGTGGCAACGGAATGAGACCTATGCCTGACTTCTACCGGATTAAGCGCCTCCCGCCTTACGTCTTCGAGCAGGTCAACCGCATCAAGGCCGCAGCCCGCGCCAACGGGGCGGACATCATCGACCTCGGGATGGGCAATCCGGACCTTCAGGCTCCCCAGCACGTGATCGACAAGCTCGTCGAGACCGTGGGCAAGCCGCGCACCGACCGCTACTCGGCGT
>NZ_JAMXFI010000151.1:0-19916 GCF_025460875.1 Microvirga yunnanensis | reverse complement strand
GGACGACCAGGACAGCACGAAGGGATAGGTCATGTAGACATGGGCCGAGGAGACCTGCAGGACCTTCACGAACTGGTCATAGGGCAGGTTTCCGACGAAATGGACCCGGGACCAGTCGATCGGACGCTCGATCCGGGCCTTGAACACATCAAACCACGACTGCCCGTTGGGCGCGGAGCCGGAATAGCTCGTGCCGCGGCCGCCGACGATGACGACCCTGAGGTCAGGATCGATGTCGAGAAGATAGGGCAGACTCTTGAAGACCACGTGCGCGCCACGCATCGGCTCGATGTTGCGTGTCACATAGGTGACGACGGGCTTCTCGCGGGTCAGCTGCGGCCCGCTCTCGCCGAGTTGGAGCCTGACCTGAGGGTCCGGCAGGAGCTTGTGGGTGTCGATGCCGTCATGGATGATGGCGAGCCGGTCGCGCAGGTAGGTGGGGAACGTGTCCCGCTGGTAGCGGGTCGGCGCCACGGCGAGGTCGGCGGCGTCGAGCGCCCCGAGCTGCATGGAATTCTTCAGGCGCAGGCGCCAGATCACCTCCTCGTTGGTGACCGGGAATTCGGGATCGAAGTCCAGATCCTGCCCCTTGGCGTGGTAATAATATTCGAAATAGGCCACATGGCGGGCCTTGGGCCAGATGTCCTTCAGGAACAGGTTTTCGCCCCAGCCGGTATTGACCACGACGACATCCGGTTCGAAGCCCTGGCTGGCCAGCGCCTTTGCCCGGTAGGCGACTCCATAGGCCCGACGCAGGCGTGGAATGACCGGCGAGTAGCGGTTCTGGTAGGGCGCGTCGTCCGGCCCAGGCACCGCGTCGTAGGAGAAGTACTTCACGCCCGGGATGGCGCATTGCTTGACCATCCCGAGGCCCACGACCTCATGCCCCTCGGCCACGAAGGTCCGGGCCAGACGCAGGAACTGGCCCGGAAAGTTCTGGTGAACGAAAGCGATCTTCATCGGTTGCCCCTACCCTACCGTTAGCCTCTACGGCCAACCGGCGAAAGATGCAACCTCATTACACCGGATTTGGTAAACCGGCGGCGGCCAGAGCCTCTTTCTGCTTATGCTCCAGGTTGTCCAGGGAGAAGCGGTCGATCTCGTTCTCGAAGAGCCGGTGGTAGTTCAGCTCGGCCTTCAGATGCAGGAAGACCGCGCCCAGACCCACCGCCGCACGATCCATGAAGACGAACTCGCGCGGCACCGTGACCGGCCCCTTCTCCTTCAGGGCCTTGTGGACCTCGAAGGCCTGGCGGCGGCCGTACTCGCCGGGCTTGACCCCATCGGCCACCGTGCGGACGCGGTCGTCGAGGAGCGGGGCATAGATGAAGCGGGCCCAGATGTTGAGGATGTCGATCAGCTCGTTCGAGAGGCTCTTGAAGCCCCAGGTCTCGTAGGCGTGGACGACCCGGGCCCGGTCGTCCGTCTGAAGGCCGCGGTAGAGATCGACCACGCCGCCCACGAAGCGGGGATGGAAGATGCGGATGCAGCCGTAATCGAGCAGGTTGATGCCCTGCGCCTCCCCGTCCTCGGAGAACACCGTGTAGTTGCCGAGATGCGGATCTCCATGGATGACGGCCGCATGGCTGAAGGGGTGCCACCAGGCCTTGAACATGGCGACCGCCAGCCGGTTGCGGATCTCGACCGGAGCCTCGGTGAAGCCGAGGATCTTCTCGCCCTCGAGCCATTCGAGCGACAGAAGCCGCCGGGTGGACAGGTCCGGATGGACCCGGGGCACCCGGACCTCCGCCACGTCGGTCAGGGCCTGGGCATAAAGGGCTGCGTGCTTCGCCTCGCGCTCGTAATCGAGCTCCTCGCGCACCCGCTCTCCGATCTCCTTGGCGATCTCGCGGGTATCGATGGCGGGATCCATGCGCCGGTGAAGGGCGAAGACGAGCTCGAGCTGCTTGAGGTCCGCCTCCACGGCCGACTGCATGTCGGGATATTGCAGCTTGCAGGCGAGCTTCTCCCCGTCCTTCGTGGATGCGCGGTGGACCTGGCCGAGGGATGCGGCGGCGGCCGGGGTGAGATCGAAGGAGCCGAAGCGGCTCTGCCATTGCGCCCCGAGCTCCGCCTGCATGCGCCGCTTCACGAAGGCCGCTCCCATGGGCGGCGCCTCGCTCTGCAGCTTCTGAAGCTCCGCGGCGTATTCCGGCGGGATCAGATCCGGAATGGTGGCCAGAAGCTGCGCCACCTTCATGATCGGCCCCTTCAGGCCGCCGAGCGCCTGCGCCAGCACGGCCGCGTTGGACGCGTCGCGGGCATCGCCGCCGAACAGCCGGGCGCCGGCCATGCGGGCCGCGACTCCGCCCATATTGGCGCCCACGCGGGCGTAGCGGGCGGCGCGCGCGGAGAAGCGGTTCGCTTCGCGGTCGGAATCGGCCATGACGTGGAATCTCTTGCTCGGAACTGGAGAGCTTTAGATATGGCGTGGTCTGCCGAGCGCCAGGGCGTCCTTCCGCGGCCTTTTACCGGGGTGGGCGCTCGGCTTGGCTACAGGAGAAAGTCTCCCGCCTTCAGGCTGCGGATCGCCATGAGGCGGATGATGCCCTCGGCATCATGATCCGCATCCGTGTTCAGGAGAACGCGTGTCTCGGATCCCGAGACCTCGTACCGGACCTGCCCGGCCGCCGTGAAATCGGCCCTTCCGATGAACGCGAAGGCTTGGTTGCCGCCGCGCAGGCTGTTGGCGTCGATCGCCACCAGATCCAGGCGATCGTGAGCCCCGTGGCTGAAGTCGCGCACCACATCGGCGCTGTTCAGATCCGGCCCGGCGGACCCGGCCGACCTCCAGCGAAACACGTCGGCCCCGGGTCCTCCGGACATCCAGTCTTTCCCTGGGCCTCCGACGAGGGTGTCCTGACCGGCATCGCCATAAAGCCTGTCGTTGCCGGCATTGCCCGAGATGCTGTCGTCGCCGGCGCCGCCACGCAACGTGTCGTGGCTCCCGGAGCCCCTGAGCGCGTCGTTGAACGCGCTGCCGAGCGCGCCCTGGATGCCGACCAGGCGGTCGCCTGCGGCATCGCCGCCCGCCTGGGTCTTCCGTGCGAGGTCGATGCGCACAGGTCCGGAGGAATCACGATAATCCGCATAGTCGACGCCGCTTCCACCCGACAGGAGGTCGGCGCCCGGCCCGCCCCGAAGGGTGTCGTTGCCGGCGCCTCCGTACAGCGAGTCGTTGCCGCCGCCGCCGAAGATCCGGTCGTTGCCGCCACCGCCGCTGAGGACGTCCGCCGCATCGGCCCGGATGTCCGGGCCAGTGCCGGACCTGAGGTCCAGACGGAAGATCTTGCCCCCGTAATCGACGAGGTAGAGGTTGCCGGCTCCATCCTCCCCGAGCGACGAGACGGATCCGATCGGACCGCCCCCGACGGCCACCTGCCCGGTGAGATCCTTGAACGACCATGACCCGGAGGCGCGCTGCAGGGTCCAGATGCCGCTGGTGCCGAAATCCGAGAAGAAGTAGATCCCCTGGAAATCCGGTTCGGGCCCGCGATAGACGTAGCCGCCCGTGACCGCGACGCCGAGATCGCGGCCATAGGCGTGGATCGGGTTCGTGAAATTGGGGAAAGCCCGGGGATCGAACGGGCCTTCGGTGGCGCTCCAGCCGTAATTGGCGCCCGCCCGCCCCAGATCGATCTCTTCGGTGGTGCTCTGGCCGACATCGCCGATCATCATCTCGCCGGTCAGGCGGTCGAAGCTCACGCGCCAGGGATTGCGCAGGCCGGCCGCATAGATGCCGGTGCCCGCCGCACTGCCGGCAATGCCCTCGATCGAGGCTGGATTGTCCGGCGGCAGGGCGTAGTTCCGCGCCGGGTCGGACGGAAAGGCGTCGGCTTTCACGTCGAGCCTGAGGATCTTGCCGAGCTGGTTGCCGATGCTTTGCGCATTGGCGCCGTTCGCGCCGTCGCCGGTCGCCACGTAGAGATAGCCGTCGGGTCCGAAGCCGATCCACCCGCCGCGGTGGTTGGTGGACGACGGGTAGTCGATCCGGTCGATGAGCCGCATGCTGCCGGCATCCGCAACGAGCGGGTTCGACGCCTGCGTCCTGTATTCCCGGATCTCGACATCGCCGGCCGTCGTGCTGAGATAGACGTAGAATCGCCGGCTCGTCGCAAAATCGGGCGCGAAGGCGAGCCCGAGGAGGCCCTGCTCCCCGGCGGTCGCAACCTGTGTCGAGACGTCGAGAAAGGGTCCGCCGAGGGTCTGGCCCGTTCCGGTGTCGTGGACCTTCACGAGCCCGCGCTTCTCGAGAATGAAAAGATGCCGGGAATCACCTGGCGCCGCTGTCAGATAGAGCGGGTTGTCCAGGCCGGACACGATCATGGTGGCCGCCACCGTGGGCGGCGTCCGGGCATTGGGATCGTACCCGTAGATCGTGTCCGCCGCTTTGGTTCCGCTCAGCCGGTCCTCAGCCTGGCTCCCGATACGAACCGCCATGGTCGACCTCCCGGTCCAGCCCCATCCGTGTTCGTTCTGTTCTTATCGTGTGCAGGCCCGGGCGGCCGGTCTCCGGGTCGCCCGGCAAAATGCTAGGAGGCTGGGGTCTCCATCGCCTCCAGCTCGCCGATCAGCCGTTCGATCATGGACAGGCCGATCTGCCAGAAGGCCGGATCTCCCGCATCGAGGCCGAAGGGCGCGAGCAGCTCCGAGTAGTGCTTGGTGCCGCCCGCCGAGAGGAGCGCGAAATAGCGGTCCACGAAGCCTTCGTTGGACCGCTCGTAGACGCCGTAGAGCGAGTTCACGAGGCAATCGCCGAAGGCATAGGCGTAGACGTAAAACGGCGAGTGGATGAAGTGGGGGATGTAGGTCCAGAAGCTCTCGTAGCCCGGGCCGAGCCGGATCGCCGGCCCGAGGCTCTCGTCCTGGACGGACATCCAGAGCTCGCACAACTTGTCGGCCGTGAGCTCCCCGTTGCGACGCTCCAGATGCACCTTGCGCTCGAAGGAATAGAACGCGATCTGGCGCACCACCGTGTTGATCATGTCCTCGACCTTCGCGGCCAGCATCGCCTTGCGCTGGACCGGATCGACGGTCTGGTCGAGGAGACGGCGGAAGGTGAGCATCTCGCCGAAGACGGACGCCGTCTCGGCGAGGGTCAGGGGCGTGGGCGCCATGAGCGCGCCGTTAGGGCCGGCCATGACCTGGTGCACCCCGTGCCCGAGCTCATGCGCCAGGGTCATCACGTCCCGCGGCTTGCCCTGGTAGTTCAGGAGCACATAGGGGTGGGCCGAGGGCACGGTCGGGTGGGCGAAGGCGCCGGGCGCCTTGCCGGGACGGGTCGGCGCATCGATCCAGCCCTCGTCGAAGAAGCGCTGCGCGATGTCGGCCATGCGCGGCGAGAAGGCGGAATAGGCCGACAGAACCGTATCCTTCGCCTCGTTCCAGGAAATGGTGCGCTGCTCGACCTTCGGCAGGGGCGCGTTGCGGTCCCAATGGTCGAGCTTGTCCTTTTTGAACCACCGGGCCTTCAGGGCGTAATAGCGGTGCGACAGGCGCGGATAGGCTTCCCGGACGGCCGACACCATGGCCTCCACGACCTCGCGCTCGACCCGGTTCGCCAGATGGCGGGAATCGGCCACGTCCTCGAAGCCGCGCCAGCGGTCGGAGATCTCCTTGTCCTTGGCAAGCGTGTTGGTGATGAGCGTGAAGGTGCGAAGATTCGCCTTGAAGGTCTTGGCCAGGGCGTCGGAGGCGTCCTTGCGCACGCTCTCGTCCGGATCCTGCAGCTTGTTCAGGGTCGGCTCGATGGGCAGATCCTCGCCGCGCACCGTGAAGCGCAGCGACGCGATGGTCTCGTCGAACAGACGGTTCCAGGCCGAGCGGCCCGTCACCGACTTCTCATGGAAGAGCTGCTCGATCTTGTCCTCGAGCTGGAAGGGCTTGTCCTTGCGCAGATCCTCGATCCAGGGCTTGTAATGCCTGAGCGGTTCCTCGCTCACCGCCTTGTCGAGCACCGCGTCTTCGATGCGATTGAGTTCGAGCCCGAAGAAGAGAAGCTCCGTCGAGGCGGCGGTCAGGCGCTCCTGCGTGTCGCCGTAGAACTTCGCCCGGACCGGGTCGGTGGTGTCGCCGGAATAGACAAGGCCCGCGTAGGACATGAGGCGGCCGAGCAGATCTTCGAGCGCTTCGTAGCGCTTCACCACGTCGTCCAGCCGCTCCGACGCGTTCTCGCCTCTGGCCATCCCGTCGAGCTTGCCGCGATAGGCGGCGGCGAAGGCCCGGCACTCCGATTCGGCCTTCGCGAGATCCTGCTTGAAGGCCTCGCTGTCCATGCCAGGATAGAGGTGGGAGAGGTTCCATTCGGGCAGCAGCCCGAGTTCGGCCTGCGCGGCGCCGGCGGTGGACGGATGATGCATGTGAGAGGCTGTCAGGGAGGTCACGGGCGATGGCCTGCTTGGGATCGGTCTAACGGAATGGTCCTGCACACATATTGGCCGCCGCGCTCTGCGGATCAACCCGTCTCGGCCCGGGCGCGCCGCCTGCCTCCTGTCAACGGCCGGTTTACCCTTCTCCTGGCATCGCCTCGGCGATTCCCGCTCGCGGGTTCGACCCTTCATACCTCGTCCGGCCTACTCGCAGGCGATGGTCGCATCGTTCGTATGGAGGCGGGAGGCCCGCCGTGCTCGGGCTTTTTTACAGAAAATTGAAGGAACTTGACCTAGAGGGTGAAGCCGCATGGCGTTTTGTGCGTTAAGCGTAACAGAACGTGTGCGGGAACACTGACGAAATCCTTTCGATGGGGGACTTTCGAGCCTCCACCTTCATTGCGACGAGGAGCAGGATCATGCGTGGCTTGCGCAAGACGGCACTTTGGCTCGGCCTCATTGGGTCTGTTTCACTCCTCCCCCTTGCCGCTCTTGCAGAAGACGCCGGCATCCAGCCGGATCTCGTCCAGACCGCTCCCGCGGAACCCTCCTTCCACGATGCCGCCGTTCCGGAGACCCCGCCAAGGCCGGACACGGCTTCCCAAGCCATTCCGCTCCTCGAGCCTGCGCCCGTCACCGTCGAGGCAGCCGATCTGAGGGCTTCCCCGGTCATCGACATCCCGTTGCCCGATGCGGCGCCCGTCACCGCCCTGATGCAGACGGATCTCTTCCGCATGGCCGTGGAAGGCCTGCTCGCCGACGAGGCCGCCATGCGCGACCTGCGGGTGAGCGGCAAGGACCGGGACGCCCTGTCGGCCTATTACGCTCAGGCCGAGCGTCCCCTCGTCTGGGCCCGGGACGGGGTCTGGTCGCCTGCCGCCCGCGGCGTGATGGAACGCCTGAAAGCCGCCGACGAGGACGGTCTCGATCCAGCCGATTACGCTCTGCCCGACCGGGGCCTGCGCAAGGATGCGCCGCCGGCGCAATGGGCTCGGGCCGACGTGAAGCTCTCCCTGTCCGTGATCCGTTATGCCCGGGACGCCCGCGGGGGGCGCATCGATCTCGCCCGGCTGTCGCCGCTCGTGACCCCGAAGCTCGATCTCCCGTCCCCCGGTGACGTGCTGAGCCGCGTCTCCTCCGCGGGAGACGCGGGCGGAGCGCTCGAGGCCTACAACCCGCCGCATCCCGGCTACAAGGCCCTGAAGGAGCGGCTGGCGAAGCTGCGCGAAAGTCACCCGTCGCAGCCGAGCGTCCGGCTTCCACGAGGGCCGATCCTGCGCGTGGGCATGAAGGATCCGCGTGTGCCTCTGATCCGCGCCCGGTTCAATCTCACGAAGGATCCGGACAATCAGACGGTCTATGACGAGCGCGTGGCCTCCGCCGTGGCTGCCTTTCAAAAGGAAAAGGGCCTGCCGGATACGGGCGTTCTCAATTCTCAGACGATCGCCGCTCTGTCCGGCCCATCGGTGGCACAACGGCAGTCGGACCTGATCGCCAACATGGAGCGCTGGCGGTGGCTGCCTGCGGATTTGGGACAGCGGCACATCATGGTGAACGTGCCAGAATACCGCCTGCAGGTAGTCGATGGCCGCACCGTCGTCCACCAGACCCGCGTGATCGTCGGCAAGGAGCAGTCGCAGACGCCGATCTTCTCCGAGACCATGAAGTATCTCGTGGTCAATCCATCCTGGACGATCCCGCCGTCGATCATGAAGAAGGAGATCCTGCCGGCGCTTGCCAACGATCCCTATTACGCGGCGCGCAAGGGCTACAAGGTCATCCGCCGGGGCGACCGGATCGTCGTGCAGCAGCCGCCCGGCGAGCGCAACGCACTGGGCTTCGTGAAGTTCATGTTCCCCAACCAGCACGCGGTCTATCTGCACGATACGCCCAACCGCAACCTGTTCTCGGCCAGCAAGCGCGCCTTCAGCCATGGCTGCGTGCGCGTCGAGAAGCCCTTCGAACTCGCCGAGGAGATCATGGGCCGGGACGGCAAATGGACCGAGGAGCGGTTGCGGGGGCTCATCGGCAAGGGCGAGCGCACCGTGCAGCTGAGCAATCCCCTGCCCGTGCACCTGACCTACTTCACGCTCGCGATCGACGAGAAGGGCGAGGTGAAGCGGTTCGACGACATCTACGGTCTCGACCGCAAGGTCCGGGCCGCCCTCAACCTGTCCGAATAGCTCCCAAATCCCGTTCCGTTTTCAACGAAATTCTCACCCTGACTTAACGCGAAGGTAACCGTCTTCGGCAAAGATCCTTTCACTATAAGGATTGCCGCATCCCCGGATGCGGCCCGGTAAAGACGAGTATCACAGTGAGAGTATTGCGTACGGACCGCCTGGCGCATCGCGCCGGCATTGGTCTTGCGGCCATTCTGGCCGTCATGGTGGGCGGGGTGCGCGGCACGCAGGATGCCGTCGCCAACGGCGATACCCGGACCCTGAGCCTCTACAACAACAACACCAAGGAAAGCCTCACCGTCACCTTCCGGCGCAACGGCCAATACGATTCCGGCGCCCTGCAGCAGCTCAACTGGTTCCTGCGCGACTGGCGGCGCGACGAGCCGACCCGCATGGACCCGCGCCTGTTCGATACGGTGTGGGAGGTCTACCGCGAGTCCGGCTCGAACGAGCCGGTGCATGTGAACTCGGGCTATCGCTCGCCGCAGACCAATTCCATGCTCCGCCGGCGATCGAGCGTGGTGGCCAAGAACAGCCAGCACATGCAGGGCAAGGCCATGGACTTCTACCTGCCGGACGTGTCGACCGCGCGCCTGCGCGCCATCGGCATGCGGCTGCAGAACGGCGGCGTCGGCTACTATCCCAATGCCTACACGCCGTTCGTCCATCTCGACGTGGGCAGCGTGCGCGCCTGGCCGCGCATGACCCGCTCCCAGCTCGCGAGCATCTTCCCGGACGGGAAGACCGTTCACATCCCGTCGGACGGCCGCCCCCTGCCCGGCTACGACGAGGCCCGCGCCGAGGTGCTCGCCAGGGGCGGCTCGGTGGCCGGCTACACGGCCTATGCAGATGCCGAGGAGGCCGTCGCCACCCAGCCGCGCCGCAAGAGCTTCTGGGCCACCCTGTTCGGTCTCGACGACGACGAGAACGAGGACGCGGAGGAGATCCGTGTCGCCTCGCGGCCCAGCCGGACCATCATGGCGTCCCGTCAGCCGCAACCACAGTCCCAGCCGGCGCAGAACTATTATGCCAGCGATTCCAACGCGTCGGTCTATGCGGCGCTGCAGCCGGCTCCGGCACCTGAGCCGGCCCGCCGCGCTCCGGTGGCGATCCAGCCGCGTCCCGAACCGCCCGCTCCAGCCGTCATGGCCGCCATCGCACCGGCCCTGCGTGAGGATCTGACCCCGCCGGCCTCCGCGCCTCTGCCGCCGACCCGGATCAACGGTGCGCCCAGCACCGTCCAGACGGCGTCCGGTCCGGCCCTGGCCTGGCAGCAGGGACCGGACGCGCAATCCGAGATGTCCATCGCCAAGGGCATGGCCTTCGCGCCGATGCCGCCGCGGCGGCCGGATGCGGAGGACACGGACGTCGAGCCCGTCGCCGGAACCCTCGCCATAGCCTATGCCCCGCTCCCGCCGGCCCGTCCGGGCTCTCTCGCCGCCACGAACCCGATTCCCGGCGTCCCGGAGCTGCGCGGCCCCGTGGAGATGGCGGCCGTTCCGCTCCCGCCGCCGCGGCCCGACCTGCGCCCCATCGTTGTCGCCGCCGCGGGCCCTGTCGATATTCCGGTCACCGGGTCGACCCCGAAAGAGGTCACGAAGGCGAAGACCGCCGCCGCACCTGAGGCGAAGTCTCCCCCGGCTCCGAAGAAGCCGCCGACGGCGCTGAGCGCCCTCATGTCGGCGGAGCCCAGCCTGCACATGGGCTTCTCGAGCAAGCCCGCGGGCGATCTGGCGACGAACCGCTTCACCGGACCGGCGGTCAAACCGCTGAACGCGGTGCGATAAGAGAGGGGCTCCCTGCGGAGCCCCTTTTCGTTTCACCGGATCGGCACGCCGATGAGGGCCTCTTCATTCGCCGTGCTGCCGGCCATAGGCATTGCGCGCCGGCGGGGTCCAGTCCCGCGGCGGCGCCTTGGGCCTGTACACCTCCACCAGCAGCGGATGGCAGACCGCCGCATCGCTCGAATGCTCCGCGCTGCAATCGCCGCCCGGGCAGGCGGAGAGCGCGCCGAGCAGATCGATCTCGGCGAAGAACTCCAGGTAGTCGCCCGGTCTGACGGGGCTTGCCTTCATGAAGTACTGCCCCGTATCGCGGGTGAAGCCGGTGCACATGAACACGTTGAGCACGTCGTGCACCGCCGGCTCGACCTCAGCCTTGGGACGACCCAGCCGATGGGCGAGCGCACGGGTCAGGTTCGAGTGGCAGCAGTAATGGTAGTCCTGGCCCGAGAGCAGACGATGCGTGTAGGGATCGCACCGCGTGCCGATCACGTCGTGCACGGAGCCGCCGAACTGGTCGAAGCCGTACCAGTCGAGAGTGTCGTGCGTGATCGTCGCCATCGGCCTTAAGTACGGCAGGGACGACCAGAGCTGGTCTCCGGTGGACACATGCGTGCCGTTGAGCGCCCGCGTCTTGCCGGAGAAGAAGCGCTCGTCGAGATCGTCCGCCGCCCAGAGATTGAGGTCGCCCACCTGCGGGCCCTCGATGCTGACGATCCGGAAGAAGCAGCCGGCGGGCACGCTGAAGCAGCGCGCGTCCCTGGCCGGGACGACGACCTCGTCCACTTTCTCCCAGCCCTCACGCGCCACCCGGTAAGCCGCGAGATCGGGCCGCGGCAGGGTTTCGACCGGATAGCAGATGACGGGAGCAACGCTCCGACGCGCTTGCGCGTCGGCAGGATCGGACACTTGGTCCCGGGCGAGCTTCATGGTTGTCTCCAGCTTGTCGTTGTCGCTTCCTTATAGGGAACCGGATCGGCACAGGCGAGCGCGAAGCGCCGGCGCTGGCAAAGCCCACCTCCCCCAGTCCTCAGACCATCCTGCGGCGCCTCAAACTCAGCAACTCCTGTTCCATATCAATTCGACCAGCCTCGATCATGCGCACGACGGATCGGAAATAGCCGCCCGGATTCCGGATCCGGTTTCGGCCGCTCGACACGTCGTCGTCGTAGAGCTGCAGGACATAGATCACGGCTGTCGCCGCCCGGAGGGCGCCGATCGCCGCGACGGCCTCGTTCCAGGCGCTCGGATGGGCTCCGAGGGATGCGCGCAGGAAGCGGCCTGCCGCGACCACATCGACCGCATCGCTGATCGGATGAGCGCAGGCGGACACCACCGGACATGCTTCGGCGACCAGGGCGGGCAGCAGCGGCGGCAGCCGGGACGGAGCCGGGTCCTCGGACGGCGCTTCAACCCGAATGCCCTTGTCACAAGTCTCACTCGGAGATCCTTTCTCTGGTTCTATTTGTCGGCATTGCGTGCCGCCACAGCCCGCCTGGTAGAAGGCATCTTCGGCGCGTTGCCGGATCTCTTTCCACGCATCGAGCAGGCCCTCCGGAAGGGCTGTTCCGGAGCGCTTCGGGGTCCGGGCTCTGAGCGTGGACAGGCGGCTCTCGATGGGCCCGCGATCGACCGCCGGATGGTACTGGGCCAGCGCGCTCAAGGCCTCCTCGGCAGCGCGGCGGCAGATGGTGATCTCGTCGAAGGAGCGCTTCAAGCTCTCCGTCTGGCGCTTCTGCTCGGCCAGGACCGCCGTCCATTCGCCGCGGCGGGCATAGAGCGGCGTGAGGTCGAACCCGAAGGCGTCCACAACGGTGCCGGCGGCATCGCGCACGGCGTAGCGCTTGCCGTTAGGCGAATCCTTCGGAATGACGAGCTGGCATTCGATGAGGGCCCGAACGGCATTGCGCACGGCGCGCTCCGACAGGCCCGTCGTCGAGATCAGGCGCTGATTGGACGGCCAAACAAGCAGCCGATCCATCGCAAGCTCGCCCCAGCACGCCACCAGCTGGCTCAACACCAGACGCTGCGGCGCGCTCAGGCCGAGCGCCTTCTCGGCTTCGCGAGCGGACGCCGAGAGTTCTTTACGTGTGACCGTGCGCCCGGTTTCGAGCGCGAACTTCCTCGCGGCCAAAGCAGCATGTCTCAGCCGCCGGCCTCCAGACGATGCAAGCTGCATCGTATCCCTCCCATGTGAGGGCAAAGCGGGAGCGTTCACCGGAACCGATGTCGTTGACACTCAGCTTGTCGGGAGGCATAAGGATTGTCGCCAAACGAATCCGTTGCCGTCCCTCGGTGACTCCAAAGGCCCTCGAAGTTCCCGCTTCGTGGGCCTTTTGCTTTGCCTAGCCTCAGTTCACGTCTGTCGTCTCCTGCTCGAAGAGCGTTGCGGGACCAGGGAGGCATGCGCGCCGGCTGATCTGATGCCCTCTCGCGTGGATGTCGAACCCACGCGGAGAAGTCCGGATGCCAAGCACATCAGCCTCCCGGAGGCCACCGCGTGAGGGGCTTCTCGGAAGCGCTGACGACCGCGGCGCTCAGGGCGCCGTCGGTGCAAACTCCAATGTCTCGTAACGCCGTCAGAGATGTCCGATTCGGCCGTGCGGGTGGAGTCGATCCGTAAGAATTGGTTAAGGCTGACCACACAATTGTTGAAGAAACGGCAGTTGTGCGATTCGTCAGGGGAGAACCGGCGAGTCAAGACAAAGCTGACATTGACGAAGTCATATCGGCTCGATTCATGTGAGATGCCGCTTCTACTGCAGCGAAACCAGCATTTGTCGAGTAATACTGGCGAGAGCACACCGTCTATTGCAGATTCAAACCGGACTGGCGCAGCAAGACATAATCCGCCTCGAAGGATTCACCCTCGAATCGCATGCGGATCCAGCATCGATTCAGAATTGCGGATCTTGAGCGATGCGTTCCTATGCCTGCGGAGCGGACCTGCGATCTGCCGACCGGCATGATGAAGTTGCCAGCGGGGTCATTCTTCCGCGCTTGCTCCCCGGCGTGGCGGGGGAGAGATCAGCTCCCAGGTTCCTCACCCATGAACGTCGAAAGCCGGAGACCAGGCTCCGGCTTCGGGTCGCGGCGACCGATATTGAACGTTAAATGGAGCGGTGTCGTGCGCGATACGCGATCCTGCACAACGGCTCCAGCCTCTTACTGCATCCCGAGCGCCTGCATGTAGAGTTCGAGGATCGCGTCCTCCTCCTGGCGCTCGGCGTAATCGCGCTTGCGCAGGGAGACGATCTTGCGCAGGACCTTGGTGTCGAAGCCGTTGCCCTTTGCCTCGGCGTAGACGTCCTTGATGTCGCCCGCGATGCCGGCCTTTTCCTCCTCGAGGCGCTCGATGCGCTCGATGAAGGCCTTTAGCTGGTCGGCCGCGACGGATTCGGTGTTGAAAGCTGCGTCATCCATGAATGAAGCCCCTGATTGATGGCATTGGCGCCAGTGTTATGGTCATTTGGTTGAAGCCGTTTTAATGCCCGGACTTCGACTTCTCGAAATCAGCCCGCTGGGAGGCCGAGGCCTCGCCCTGGTGGCGATCCTTCCATTCCTCGTAGGGCATGCCGTAGACATGGGTTCGGCTTTCTTCCTTGGAGAGCGCGATGCCGCGCTCGTCCGCCGCCTCCTTCAGCCAGTTGGACAGGCAATTCCGGCAGAAGCCCGCCAGGTTCATGAGGTCGATGTTCTGAACGTCGGTTCGCTCCCGCAAGTGCTCGACGAGCCTGCGGAAGGCGGCGGCCTCCAGCTCGACCTGCGTCTTCCCGTCGATATCCTTCATCGGCCTATCCTCCATGCTGGCGTAGGCGATCCCGGGTGCGTGTCCCGAAGATCCTGGGTTCCCGAAGCTCTGGCCGGGCGGCGAGAGGCTTGAGGAGCCGGGCGAAGCGCTCGGCCCATTCCCCGGCCCCTGCCTCCGGGGCGATCAGATCCTGACGGATCTCGATCAGCGCGTTGGCTAGCCCCCGGATGGTGGCATGCCGGTCGACCGTATCGCCAGCGAGCGCCCCATCATAAGGCTCGTTGTCGCCGACGACGAGTCCGTCCTCGGCCGCAAGGCCTTCCAGCAGCGGCCTGGCGAAGCGGTCGTCCGCGTCCCACAGGATTCCCACATGCCAGGGCCGAGGCCAGCCGCGCCAGACGGGCGTGAAGCTGTGGACGGTCACGACGACAGGCGGGTGGCCCGCCGCCGTGGCCTTGTGGATCGCATCCGCGATGGCGTCGTCGTAGGGATCGTAGAACCGGGCGATGCGCCTTTGCACCTCGTCCACCCGGGCGTTGCCCGGCACCACCGCGCCGTCGGACAGGCGCATGACCAGGGTCGGATCGTCCCGGCCCCGGTTGGGATCGATGACGAGGCGCGAGATCCGGGTCAGGATGGCCGGTGCGCCCAGGCGGCGGGCGAGCGACCGGGTGACGGCCGCGGCCCCGATATCATAGGCAATGTGGCGCTCGAACTCGGAGGCTGGGAGGCCGAGATCGCCGAGATCCGGCGGTACCGCGTTGGACGCGTGGTCGCACAGGATCAGGATTCCGGTCTCGATGGAGCCTGGGATGGTCTCGACGGGACAGGGCTCCAGACGGGGATCGTCGAGCTTGAGCGCGGCGGAGGCGGACATGGCGAGGAACGGATTTCAGACAAGGTGGATTGAACGGCGGAGGAAAAGCCTTACCCTGCCCCTCCAACCCTGACAACGCGACCTTCCGCGCAACACACTTTCACGACCTTCATGGCTGTCCCATCCACAACGGCCCGGCTCGAGCCGGGCGTCGCCCGCGCTTTTGCCGCTCTGTGTCTCGGCGCCGTCGCCATGGGGATTTCCCCGATTTTCGTGCGGTTCGCCTCCGCCGGCATGGACGGGGTGCCGGCCGATGTGGGGCCGTTCGCCAGCGCGTTCTGGCGCGTCTCGCTCTGCCTGCCCCTGCTCTATGCCTGGATGCGAATCGAGGAAAGGCGCGCGCCCGCCGGCGCCCCGAAGGTCCGATTTTCGAAGGCGAGCGTCTTCGGCGGCATCGTATTCGCCGGGGACCTGCTCTTCTGGCACCTGGCGATTCTCAAGACCACGGTGGCGAACGCGACCTTCTTCGCCACCATGGCCCCGCTCTTCGTCGTGCTCATCGTCTGGCTCGTGCTCCGGCAGCAGGTGTCGCGGGGAACCTTCATGGGTCTCGCCCTGTGCCTTCTGGGCGGTGCTGCCCTGATCGGCCAGAGCCTCCAGGCGGATTCCGCGCGGATCGAAGGCGATCTCTACGGGCTCGCCACGGCCTTCTTCTTCGGCCTCTATTTCCTGGCCGCGAGCCGGGCGCGCAAGACGGCGGGCGCCGCGCAGGTGACCTTCGAAGCCGGGCTGATCACCTCGGCGATCCTTCTCGTCGTCGCGCTTCTCTTCGACACGCGGGTGGTGCCGCGGACCGCGCAGGGCATCGCGGCCCTTCTCGCCATGTCCTATGTCAGCCATGCAGGCGGCCAGGGACTGCTCGCCATTGCGCTCGGGCGGCTACCGGCCGTCTTCTCGTCGCTGGTGATCTTCCTGGAGGCGATCGCCGCAGCCGTGTTCGGCTGGGCGATTCTCGGCGAGGCGCTGACCCCGGTCCAGAGCTTGGGCGGCGCTCTGATCCTGTTTGGGATCTGGATCGCCAGACCCAAGGCCGATACACCCGGTGGATGAGATCCCGAGCCCCCTTCGAATGGAGGGCAAAGGCCCTCTCCAAGCCGCCTCGTCGTGTCGTAAAGGCCATGCAGCCTGCAAAATCTGCAGCATCCCTGCTGTAAACTCTTGCTCCCGCTGATCTTCTGGCCGACAACGATTCGACATAGTTCTCACCGCATTGTGCGATTTCATTCCTTTCGATTCGACCATACCGCACCCATGAAGGCCGCTTCTCTCACATCGTCTCCCCGCTGGCGGCGAAGCCTTGCGCTCGCAACATTTCTCGTCGGCGGCTGCCTTCTCGCGGCAGCGCCCGCCAAAGCGGACCTGCGTCTGTGCAACATGACGCCGAGCCGAATCGGCATCGCGCTCGGTTACCGGGATGCGCAGGGATGGGTGACGGAGGGATGGTGGAATCTCAACGCCCGCGGCTGCGAGACCCTGCTCAAGGGCCAGCTCGGCGGACGCTTTTACTATATCTATGCCATCGATTACGACCGGGGCGGCGAGTGGAGCGGACGCTCCTTCATGTGCACCAGGGAGCGTGAGTTCACGATCCGTGGCACGGAGGACTGCCTCGCCCGAGGCTTTGACCGCAGCGGCTTTTTCGAAGTCGATACAGGTGAACAGAAGAGCTGGACGATCCAGCTCACCGAAACGAACCGGCCAGGGGGGCCATGACGATGAGACGCGAGAGGCGCACCAAGATCCTTGCAACCCTGGGACCGGCGTCCGAGAACCCGGAGATGATCGCCAAGCTGTTCCAGGCCGGCGCCGACGTCTTCCGTTTGAACATGAGCCATCTGCCCCGCGAGAAGCTGAAGGAGCGGGTCGAGATGATCCGTTCCATCGAGGCCAAGTTCAAGCGTCCCATCGCGATCCTCGCCGACCTGCAGGGTCCGAAGCTGCGCGTGGGAGCCTTCGAGGGTGACAGCGCCATGCTGGTGCCGGGCCAGACCTTCATTCTCGACGCCGACAAGACGCCGGGCACCAAGGACCGCGTGCACCTGCCCCATCCCGAGATCCTGTCCTCCCTCGAGCCCGGCCACACGGTGCTGATCGACGACGGTAAGCTGCGGCTGCGGGTGAAAAGCGTGAAGAAGGGATCGGCCACCACCTCGGTCGAGGTCGCGGGCAAGATCTCGAACCGCAAGGGCGTGAGCCTGCCCGACACCACGATCCCGGTCGCGGCCATGACCGACAAGGACCGCTCTGATCTCGAAGCGGCGCTCGATGCCGGCGTCGACTGGATCGCGCTCTCCTTCGTGCAGCGCCCCGAGGACGTCGCCGAGGTGAAGAAGGTCGCGCGCGGGCGCGCCCTCGTGATGTCCAAGCTCGAGAAGCCGCAGGCCATCGCGCGCCTCGACGAGATCATGGAGATCTCTGATGCGGTCATGGTCGCCCGCGGCGATCTCGGCGTCGAGATGCCGCTGGAAAAGGTGCCCGGCATCCAGAAGCGCATCGTCCGCACGGCCCGCCGCCTCGGCAAGCCCGTGGTGGTGGCGACCCAGATGCTGGAATCGATGATCACCTCGCCGGTGCCGACCCGGGCCGAGGTCTCCGACGTGGCCACCGCCGTCTACGACGGCGCCGATGCCGTGATGCTCTCGGCGGAAAGCGCCTCGGGCCAGTACCCGATCGACGCGGTCGCCACCATGAGCCGGATCGCCGAGGAGGTTGAGCAGGACCAGAACTACTGGTCGATCATGCGCACCCTCAACGCGGAACCGGAGGCCACCGGATCGGACGCCATCGCGGCAGCCTCGCACCAGATCGCCGACACCCTCAACATCAAGACGGTGGCCGCTTGGACCTTCTCCGGCTCGACCGCCTTCCGCATCGCCCGCGAGCGGCCGAACTCCACGGTCGTCGCGCTCACACCCAGCGTGAACACGGCACGGCGCCTGGCGCTGGTCTGGGGCGTTCACTCGATCCGCACGAAGGATGCCAGCGACATCGACGACATGGCGTTCCGCGCCTGCAAGTTCGCCCTGCGCGAGGGCTATTCGACCGTTGGCGATCGCATCATCGTCGTGGCCGGCATGCCCTTCGGGACACCCGGCGCCACCAACATGGTGCGCATCGCCTTCGTCAACCAGGAACACGCCGCTCAGGCCTGATCTGCCCCGACCCTGGCCGGCGCGACGCGGTCGGCCAGGGCCTCGATGGCTTCCAGGACCGTTCTCTGATCGGCGTATTGCGGCATATGGCCGATCCCCGGCATCACGATCAGCTGCGCGCCCGGCACCTCCCGGGCAAAGGACAGGCTGTGAAGGTCCGTCCACACGATCTCGTCCCGGTCGCCCGCCACCACGGTCACGGGCACGCGGATGTCTCGGTAGCGCGCGCTCTGCCGCAGGACCGCATGGTACATGACGGCGAAGTCCTGCATGTTGGCCTCGTAGGCGCGAGGCCGGAAGGCAAGCGGAATGAAGCCTTTCCTCACGATGCCTTTCGGGGCTGATTGGGGCCAGAACGTCTTTCTCTTCATCGAGGGCCGGAGCACGAGGAGTACCGGCACGGCCAGGGTGCGCAGCAGAAGCCAGCCCGCCCGGGAATCGATCAGGCGCCGGTACCAGCCGATATAGCCGCCGGGCCAGGGCGACGTGATGCCGGACAGGACCAGGATCGCTCCGGTCACGTCGGCATGGTCGAGGGCGAAATGCGGCACGATCGTGCCCGACCAGGAATGCCCGACGATGACGGCGTCGCGCACAGCGAGCTGACTCAAGGCCCCCGCGATGAGCGCCGCCTGCCGGGCAGGCTCCGCTTCGCTCAGGCCCTGTCCGCGTTCGCTCCAGCCATGGCCGGGACGGTCGAAGGCGAGGACGCGATAGCGATCCGAGAGGGACCCACCGATTCCCAGCATGGATTCGACGAGATTGGACGAGGCGCCGTGCAACAGGACGACGGTCCCGAGCGGCTCGCCCTTCGGCCCCTCCTCCCGGTAATGGAGCCGGCGGCCGTCGACCGCGATGAACCGGCCGGTCGGCGGATACCGCCGTTCGATGGCCCAGGCATAGGCGTAGGTGAAGGCGGCTCCCAGGACGAGGAGCGCGAGCGGGACCAGAGGAACGAGAAGCAGGGACATCCCTGCTACGTGGCTTTAGAGATCCTGCCCGTCAACCTCCGGGCCGAGACGGTTCACGATGGTCTTCACGTCGGACATCTGAGGATTGATCGCGAGCACCTTCCGATAGGCGTCGAGGGCCCTCGCCTTGTCGTCGGACGCCATGAGGATATGGCCGAGCCCGGTCCAGGCATTGAAATGGCGCGGCTCGATCTTCAGCGCCCGGTGAAGATCGGCCATGGCGCCGACCGGGTCGTCGAGCTGGTAGAAGACCGTCGCCCGCTTGTACCAGGCCTCCGCCCAGTTGGGCTGAAGCACCAGGACCCGGTCGATCAGTTCGATGGCGAGCGGATAATCCTTCTTGCCGAAGGCCTCGGCCGCGCGGTTCAGGAGAAGATCCGCCGTATCGGAGCCCGAACGGGCGAAGCGCCGCTCGATCAGGGACGAGATGCCTTCCGCCTCACGCTCGGTCTGGGCCTTGCCCAGGCGTTCGAAGAGTTCGTCCAGGGTGGAAGCCCGGGGACGCGCCTGAGGCGGCTGGGCCTGCTCCCTCGGATCCTTGGGACGTGCGGGCTCCTGCGCACCGGCCGTGTAGGACGCGAAGCTCAGGGATAAGATCAGTATGGACGCGAAAAAGCGCATGCCGGGATTTTAGGATCCCGGCATGCGCGGTCAATTCAGATTCTCGTGTGCGGCATTGCCGCAGCGAACTTAGCCCTGGCGAGCCTTGTAGCGCTTCTGGGTCTTGTTGATGATGTAGACCCGGCCCTTGCGACGAACCAGCTGGTTGTCGCGGTGGCGGCCGCGGATCGACTTCAACGAGTTACGGATCTTCATATCCGGTCTCCTGCGGC
>NZ_JAMXFI010000150.1:0-20095 GCF_025460875.1 Microvirga yunnanensis | reverse complement strand
AAAACCCCGAGCGCGACAGGGGAAATGCCCAAGCCGGGCCCGGTTCGATTCCGGTCCGGACGGGGTGTCGTCGCCGAGGCGTGTTCCCGTGCTCCACACGGCTCCACGCGAAGGCTCGCCGCCCGGTCCCCGGCGCGGTGCGCCGGGCCGGTTGGTCCGTGAGGATCCGTTCATCGGTCTCGCCGAGATCCATGGCGCGACACGCGCAATGCCGGCGGGGGCGAGCCTGCGGTCCGGGAGGCTGCGATCAGTGCTTGGAGTCCGACCGGGCCTCGACGATCTCGCTCACGGCCCATTTGGTCGATTGCGGTGTCGCGCCTCCCTTGGGCTTCTCCTTCTTCGGCTTCTTGGATTCCCGATTCCCGTGCTGCTCCCGGTGTGCCATGACCGACTCCTCCCTGCAGGAATGTCGCGACGGATCGCACGCCGGCATGATAGCACACCTGCATCGCCACGGGCCTGCCGACGCGACGGTTCCGACGGTCCCGTCAGGACGGGTGCCTTGGGGGCAAAAGGATAGCCGTGCCGGATTGCCCAGGCTTGGCCTTGATTCAGCCCCGGAGCAGACACGATCGGCTTCTGCGATAGGGCTCCGGTCGAGCCCGGACCCGAACGCCAGGATCGAAGCGAGAAGATCGAAGCCCCAGGATCAAAGCCCCAGGTTCAAAGCCCGAGGATCAAAGCCCATGTCGCGGGACGAACTCTTTCCCCTGAGCCATTTCTCCCCCCGGCTGCAATCGGTGATATGCGGCGAGTTCGCCGGCCGCTGCCCGAGCCTCGGGGAGGTGGCGGCGATCCCGGATGCGCGCTGGCTGTCCACCCCGGCGATCGGTCCGGCCCTGCTGCGCAAGATCCGGGCGGTTGGGCGGTGCGAGGAGCAGCCGGCCGGGCCGCTCAGCGATGCCGAGCTGCTCGCGCGTCTGGCGGCCCTGCAGGAGGAGCTGCGGCTGCTCCAG
The DNA here is from genome assembly GCF_025460875.1 of Microvirga yunnanensis. Classification (NCBI taxonomy): domain Bacteria; kingdom Pseudomonadati; phylum Pseudomonadota; class Alphaproteobacteria; order Hyphomicrobiales; family Methylobacteriaceae; genus Microvirga; species Microvirga yunnanensis. The sequence continues at coordinate 19,139 of NZ_JAMXFI010000150.1, read as the reverse complement.
CAGGCGGTGCGCAGCGCGATCCCGGCCCGCGCCGGGCATCCGCACCGGCCGCGCCTGGCCGTCGGGCACGGCCCGCGCGAGCGCCGGCCGGGACGGGCGCCGGCCGATCACGGCTGGTCCACGAACGCACCCTGAGCCGACGGGGAGCCATTCTGTCGACGACATCCGGGCAGCCGCGCCTCGCGATCCGCATCGTCCGGGTGTTGCGCTCCGACGCTTGCCGGACGGCGGCCGAAAGGCCATACAGGATTAACATGGGTCAAAGACAGGCGCTCACCCGCCTGTATGGTGGGCGATCAAAAGCGCCGACCTGCGGCTCAGGGCTATGCCATAAGATCCTACAGCCCGACAAACAGGGAACACGATGTTGCCTGCACCTTTCCCCGCCAGTCACAGTCCGATCGTTCGCAAGCTGGAGAGCATCTTTCCGCTGACGGACGATGAGCGGCAGGCCCTGCTCGAACTGCCGATCCAGGTGACGGCCATCAAGGAGGATCAGGACGTGGTGCGCGAGGGCGACCGCCCGTCGCGATCCTTCGCGATCCTGAGCGGCATGACCTGCACCAGCAAGGTGACGGGAGACGGCAAGCGCCAGATCGTCGCCTTCGGCGTCCCCGGGGACATGCCCGACATCCAGAGCCTGCACCTGAAGGTGCTGGACATCAGCGTGACGACGCTCACGCCGTGCAGCCTCGGCTTCATCACCCACGAGGCCTTATGGGATCTCTGCCTGCGCTCTCCCAGGATTGCGGCTGCGTTCTGGCGCGAGACCCTGGTGGAGGGGGCCTACTTTCGCGAATGGGTCCTCAATGTCGGGCGCCGTGAAGCCTATCCGCGCATGGCCCATATCCTGTGCGAGCTGCTGGTGCGCTTGCACGCGGTCGGGCTGGCCGAGGATCATTCCTGCGATCTGCCGATCACCCAGGTCGAGTTCGCCGATGCGCTCGGCATCACGGCCGTCCACGTCAACCGGGTGTTCCAGCAGATGCGCGCGGACGGCCTGATCGAGACCCGGGGCACCCGGTTGATCGTTCCCGACTGGGAGAGGTTGAAGGAGGCCGGGGATTTCGACGAGACCTACCTTCACCTCCTCAAGACCGGCGGAGCCGCGGCATGACCCTCACGCTTCAGCCGGTGCGCGTCGCGACGGGAGCTGAGGAGGAGGGCATGCTGGTCTTCGACCGTGACCAGCGGCTCCTGGCCGTCCTGGTCCATCTGTCGCCCGAGAACCCGGTTGCGCCCGGGCACTGGTTCCTGGAGGCAGGCTTCGACCGGCTGGACGGTCTCAACCATCCCACCTTCGCCGATCTGGATGCCGCCCAACGATGGATCCTCGGGCATGGCGGGCCCACGAAGGAGGGATGAGAAAGCGATGCCGCGGTTCTACTTCCATCTGAAGGGCGATCCGGAGGGCGTCAGCCCGGATGAGAGCGGCGTGGTCCTTCCCGATGCGGACGCTGCCTACCTGGAAGCCTTCCGGGCCGCCGGCGACATGGCGCAGGAATGGCTGCGCGAAGGCCGCAACCCGAGACGTTACGCCTTCGAGATCGTCGATGCCGCGGGAGACCTGATCCTGGAGCTGCCGTTTTCCGAGGTTCTCGACCGTCAGGCCGGACGACGGGCCATGAGGCCGTCCCAAGGCGTCAGGACCGCCAGGGAGCAGGGCGAGCGGATGATGCGCCTGACCGCCGACGTGACCCAGCAGGTGAGAACGGCTCAGGAGAATCTTCGCCGGTCACAAGAGCTGCTGCGCCGCCTCGGCAAGAACGCGAACCGGTAATCTCCGCCCGCGCAATCCGCAGGCCGCCTCTCTCGAGCATCGGACGTGAAAAGCGGACCCAGGTTTGGGTCCGATGCTCCACTCTTTGAAGAGCGCATCGTTTGGGGCGCAGCTGCGTGCGCGGAGAACAGGCTTGACGGATCAAGCCGAGTTGACCCAAATATAATACACTATAAAAATAGATATACCCCAATTATGGAATAGGCATGGGCGACCTGCTTGTCAGTCTTTACGCTCCCGCTGTCGAAGCCCTGGGCCGGCGAACGGCACGAACGGATGTGACGATCCGGCCGGTTCTCGCCCCCGAGCGGCACGTGGTCCTGTCCTGGGTCGAGCGCCATTTCAGCCAGAACTGGGCGAGCGAGGCGGCGGTCGCCATCGGGCGCCAGCCTTCCTCCTGCCTGATCGCCTTGAGCAACGGCGAGCTCGTCGGCTTCGCGTGCTACGACGCGATCGCGCGCGGCTTCTTCGGGCCCACCGGCGTTGCGGAGGCCTCGCGGGGGCAGGGGATCGGCGCCGCGTTGCTGCACCGGACGCTCCAGGCCATGAAGGACATGGGCTACGCCTATGCCATCATCGGCGATCCCGGCCCGGCCCGGTTCTATATCGACGCGGTCGGCGCCGTCGAGATCCCGGTCGCAGGCAAAGGGATCTACGCCGACATGCTGCGAACGCCGAAGCCGGCGGTTCTTGCATAGACCCAGCCCCTCTCGACGGCCCTTCACTCATACCCCGCAGAGCCCGATGTCCCAAAACGTGCCGCTCGCCCTCTTCGTGGGCATTCCGAACCCGGTTCTCGATGCCGACGAGGTCGCGCTGTTCCGCGAAACGAACCCTTTCGGTCTCTTCGTGGGACGCCGGAACCTGAAGACGCCCGATCAGGTCAAATCCCTGGTGGCCCAGTTCCGCGAGGCTGTGGGACGCGACGATGCGCCGGTCTTCACGGACCAGGAGGGCGGCCGCGTGCAGCATCTCGATGCCGGCCCGTGGCCGACGTTCCGTTCCTTCCGCGACTTCTCGCGCCTGGCCGACCATGACATGGATCTCGCCAAGCACGCCCTGCGCCTCTCGTCGCACGCCATGGGGGCCATGATGACGGAACTCGGACTGGCGAGCGGATGCACGCCGGTCCTCGATCTCGTCTTCGACACGACGAGCGCCGTGATCGGAGCGCGCTCCTTCGGTCCCGATCCCGAGCGTGTGGCCGCGCTCGGCCGCGTCGTGGTCGACAGCCTCCTGGAAGTCGGCAACCTGCCCGTCATGAAGCACATTCCCGGCCACGGGCGGGCGACGACCGACAGCCACAAGGAGCGGCCGGTGGTGCGCGAGAGCCGGGAGGTCCTGACCGCGACGGATTTCAAGCCTTTCCTCGCGCTGATCGACACCCCATGGGCCATGGTGTCCCACGTGGTCTATTCCGCCTATGACGCGGAGCTGCCGGCCTCGGTCTCGCCCGTCATCTGCAACGATGTGATCCGCGGCGAGCTCGGCTACCGGGGCGTGCTCATCTCCGACTGCCTGTTCATGGAATCCCTGCGCGGGCCTCTGCCCGAGCGCGTGCGCCAGACGCTCGACGCCGGATGCGACATCGCCCTGCACAGCCATGGAACCACGGCGGAGAGCCTTGCCGCGGCAAGAGCCGCCCGGCCGCTGTCGCATCAGACCCGGGAGAGGATCGAGGCCGGACAGCGGCGTCTCGGCTCCCTCAAGGTCGATGTCCGGCAGCTGCATGCGGAGGTCGAGGACATCTTCGCCCGGCTCGCTTAAGCGAATTGCCCGCGTGGGCTCGAACGTTCAAAAAAAGAGGGACCTGCAATGAAACCATCTTCCGCGCTTCTGGCCATGACCATGCTGGGCGCCCTGACGCTGCCCGCCGCCGCCCAGTCCGTGCTCACGGTCAATATCGAGCCCGCCACGACCTGGGTGCGCAACTTCAACCCGTTCAACCAGACCTCGGCGCGGCAGAGCACCCTCGACTTCATCTATGAGCCGCTGATCGTCTTCAACCGGCTCGACGACAACAAGCCGAACTACCGTCTCGCCGAGAGCTACAAGCTCGCCGAGGATCTGAAGAGCATCGAGTTCAAGCTGCGCGACGGCCTGAAATGGTCGGACGGGCAGCCGCTGACCGCCTCCGACGTGGTCTTCACCTACAACTACATCAAGCAGTATCCGGCACTCGACTTCGTGTCGATCTGGCAGTTCATCGGCGGCGTCGAGCAGGTCGACAAGCAGACCGTGCGCTTCACCCTCCGCCAGCCGAGCGCCTTGGCGGTCGACCGCCTCATCGCGCTGCCGATCGTGCCCGAGCATGTCTGGAAGGGCATCGCCGAGCCGGTCACCTTCGCCAACGAGAACCCGGTCGGCAGCGGCCCGATGACCGAGGTGACGCGGTTCACCCCGCAGACCTACGACCAGTGCCGCAACCCGCATTACTGGGATGCCGCGCATCTGTCCGTCGACTGCATGCGCTTCCCGCAGCTTGCCGACAACAACCAGATCCTGGCGGCCTCCGCGGGCGGACAGCTCGATTGGGGCGTGGCCTTCCTGCCCGACGTGGAGAAGACGTTCGTCGCCAAGGACCCGCAGCATCACAAATACTGGTACGTGGCCGGCAGCATGGTGGAGTTCCTGTTCAACCAGGAGACGTCCAACGAGAACAACCGCAAGGCCTTCAAGGACCTCGACTTCCGCCGCGCGGTCAGCATGACGCTGGACCGCAAGGCCATGGTCGACGTGGCGGGCTACGGCTACCCGACCCTGAACGAGGACCCGACCGCCTTCGGGGACGTCTACAAGATGTGGCTCGACCCCAAGGTGAAGGCCGAGTTCGGCAAGTACACGACCTATGACCTGGACGGCGCCAAGGCGCTTCTCGACAAGGCAGGTTACGTCGACAAGAACAAGGACGGCTTCCGCGACAACCCGGACGGGACGCCGATCGCCTTCAACATCATCGTGCCGAATTCCTGGAGCGACTGGATCGACACGGTGCAGATCGCCATCGAGGGGATGCGCGAGGCCGGCATCAATGCCAGCATGGGAACGCCCGAGGAGGCGGTCTGGTCGCAGAACCTGATCAGCGGATCCTTCGATGCCGCCATCAACAGCATCTCGGTCGCGGCCTCGCCCTATTACCTGTATCAGCGCGCCTTCACCCGGTCGGACGCCGGCAAGACCCGCTTCACGGCGCAGCGCTGGTTCAACGACGAGCTCGAAAGCCTTCTGGCGAAGTTCGCCCAGACGCCCGATCAGGCGCAGCAGAAGACCGTCATGACCAGCGCCCAGCGGATCGTCGCGGAGAACCTTCCGGTCTTCCCGGTTTACAACAGCGCGACCTGGTACCAGTACAACACCAGGCGCTTCACGGGCTGGGCCAGCGGCGAGAACCCGTTCGTCAATCCGACGATCTCGCGCCAGAACCCGGCGCGTCTGCTCCATCTCCTGGCGCTCAAGCCGGTGAAGTAGTCCAACGATCGGGGAAGCGGCCCGCCGCTTCCCCGCCTTGAGGTATCGATGGCTTTTCTCTTCAGGCGCCTGGGGTTCTACCTCGCGGCCTTTCTGGCCGCCGCGACCGTCAACTTCTTCCTGCCCCGGCTCATGCCCGGCAACCCGGTCGAGATCATGTTCTCGAGCGCGGGCAGCGATCTCTCGGCCGACAATCTCGAAGCCCTGAAGCTCACCTTCGGCTTCGTCGAGGGGCCGCTCTGGCAGCAATACCTGGCCTACCTGCACAGCGTCTTCACCGGCGATCTCGGCCGGTCCATCAAGTATTTCCCGCTGCCCGTGACGGAGCTCCTCGGCCGCGCCCTCGTGTGGACCGTGGGTCTGATGGGGACCGCGACGCTCATCAGCTTCACCCTGGGCACGGTCCTGGGCATCATGGCGGCCTGGAGGCGCGGGAGCACCTTCGACGTGGTCTTCTCGGTCGGCGCCATCATGGCGACGTCCATGCCCGCCATGGTCCTGTCGCTGGTGGCCCTGTTCTTCTTCGGCTTCGAGCTCAACTGGTTCCCGACCGGCTACGCGGCCGACCCGGCGCTCGATCCGGCCTTCTCGTGGCCCTATGTGTCGAGCGTCGTCCGGCACGGGATCCTGCCGGTCCTGACCCTGTCGATCGTGCTCACGGGCGGCTTTCTCGTGACCATGCGCAACAACATGATCAATCTGCTGGGCGAGGACTACATCGTCATGGCCCGGGCCAAGGGCCTGTCGGACCGGCGCGTGATGTTCTGGTATGCGGCGCGCAACGCGCTTCTGCCCACGGTGAGCAGCCTCGCCATCGCCATCGGGACCGTGCTCGGCGGCTCCCTCGTGACGGAGGTCGTGTTCAATTATCCGGGGCTCGGCAACACCCTGTATCAGGCGATCCTGGCGCGGGATTATCCGGTGATCCAGGGGCAGCTGCTGATCATGACCCTGGCCATGCTCACGGCCAACTTCATCGTGGACGTCAGCTACGTGCTGCTCGATCCGCGCCTGCGGAGGGCCTGACATGGGGGCGGTTCTGCGAAGCGTCGCGCACAACAGGAAGGCCCTGACCGGGCTCGCCATCGTGGCCGTCATCGTGGCGCTGGCGATCGCGGCTCCCTGGCTGACCGAATACGATCCGACCCGGCGCGTGGGCCGTCCCCATCAGCCGCCGAGCTTCGACCACTGGCTCGGAACGACGCGCATCGGCCAGGACGTGTTCGCCCGCCTTCTCTACGGGGCCCGCACGTCCCTCGCCGTCGGCTTCGGGGCCGGCCTGCTGATCACGGCGGTCGGAACCATCCTGGGCATCGTGGCGGGATACCGGGGAGGGCGCACGGACGAGGTGATCAGCTTCTTCACCAACATGGTGCTGGTGGTGCCGAACCTGCCGCTGCTCCTGGTGCTCGCAGCCTTCATCGGACAGGCGAGCCCCTGGGTGATCGCGCTCATCCTCGGGGCCACGTCCTGGGCCTGGGGCGCCCGCGTCACGCGCGCCGAGACCCTGTCGGTGAAGCAGAAGGACTTCGTGAAATCGGCCGAGATGCTGGGCGAGCCCTCCTGGCGCATCATGCTGCACGAGATTTTCCCGAACGTGATCTCCATCGTGGGGATCAACTTCGTGGGCAGCGTGATCTTCGCGGTCATCACGGAAGCGACCCTCGAGTTCCTCGGGCTCGGCGATCCCAAGACGGTCTCCTGGGGCATGATGCTGTTCAACGCGCAGAACGCCTCCGCCCTGCAGGTGGGCGCCTGGTGGGACATCCTCAGCCCGTGCTTCGCCCTCATCGCGCTCGGGGCCGGCCTGTCGCTTCTGAACTTCGCCGTCGACGAGATCGCCAACCCGCGCCTGCGCACGGGCAACACCCTGTCGCGCTGGTCCCTGCTCATGCGGCGCGGGGAGGGCCGTCTATGACCGCCAGTTCCCTGCTCTCGGTGCAGAACCTCACCATCGACTATATCGGCCAGCAGGGCGATTTCCGGGCGGTCGACGATGTCAGCTTCGACATCGCCGCCGGGGAAGTCTTCGGCCTCGCGGGCGAATCCGGTTGCGGCAAGAGCACGATCGCCTATGCGATCAACCGCCTGCACAAGCCGCCCGCGCTCATCCGTCGGGGCCGGATTCTCTTCGAGGGGCAGGACGTGCTCGACCTCGACGACCGGGCCCTGAGGGAGTTCCGCTGGCACAAGGTCGCCATGGTGTTCCAGAGCGCCATGAACTCCCTCAATCCGGTCCTGAGGGTGGAGGCGCAGTTCCACGACCTGCTGAAGCGGCATCGCGGCTCTTCGAAGGCGCAGTCGCGGGAGCGCGCGGCCGAGATGCTGCGGCTCGTCGACATTCCGCCCGAGCGCATGCGCGACTACCCGCATCAGTTCTCGGGCGGCATGCGCCAGCGCATCGTCATCGCCATCTGCATGGCGCTCGACCCGAAGCTCGTGGTCATGGACGAGCCGACGACCGCCCTCGACGTGGTCGTCCAGCGCGAGATCCTGCAGCGGATCGACGAGCTGCGCCGCAGCCGCGGGTTCTCGGTTCTGTTCATCACGCACGATCTCGGCCTGATGGTGCAGTTCTGCGACCGGATCGGCATCATGCTGCGCGGAAAGCTGGTCGAGCAGGGCCCGGCCGAGCAGATCCATCACCGGCCCCAGCACGATTATACGAAGCAGCTCTGGGCCTCGTTCCCGTCGCTGCATGGCGATCCGGTCAAGCTGGAAAGGGCATCGATGTGATGGACCAGGAGCCGATTATCGCACTGGAGCGGGTCAGCAAGAGCTTCGGCCACGGCGGGACGACCGTGCGGGCCGCGCACGACGTCTCGTTCGCGCTCCATCCCGGCCGGACCGTCGCGCTGGTGGGCGAATCCGGCAGCGGCAAGACCACCTGCGCGCGCCTCGTCATGCGCGAGTATCGGCCGGACACGGGAAGGATCCTGTTTCGCGGCAAGGACCTGAACGCCGCCGGGGCGGTGGGCCTCAGGGAGTACCGGCGCGCCGTCCAGATGATCTTTCAGGACCCCTTCGCGTCGCTCAATCCGGCCCACACGGTAGACTTCATCCTCCGCCGTCCCCTCGCGCTCGGCCGGCCGCATCTCAAGGGCAGGGCGGTGGATGACACGATCGCGGATCTCCTGCGCCGCGTGGAGCTCGATCCCGGCGCCGTCACGCGCAAGCACCCGCATGAGCTCTCCGGCGGCCAGCGCCAGCGCATCGCCATCGCCCGGACCCTGGCCATGGGGGCCGGGGTGATCGTCGCCGACGAGCCCACCTCGATGCTGGACGTGTCCGTGCGCCTGGGCGTCCTGAACCTGCTCAACGAGATGAAGCGGGACCTCGGGGTCGCGCTGCTCTACATCACGCACGACCTGGCGACGGCCCGCTACGTGGCCGAGGACATCCTCGTGATGTATGCGGGCCAGATCGTCGAATGGGGCGATGTCCACCGGGTGCTCGCCCACCCGCAGCATCCTTATACGCGCCTTCTCCTGTCGGCCGTGCCCGACCCGGAGGTCCGTTTCGACGATCCGGGTTCACGGCTGGATCCGGGCGTCGTGGAGGCCATTCGCCGGGAGGCGCGGCATCGGCAGGACCGCGTGGTCGAGGTCGGACCGAACCACTTCATCCGGCAGGCCGCCTGAAGCCCGCTGGGCCGGTCTCCGAAGCATCGGAATGAGTACGATACGCGAGCGGGGTCCTCCAGTCCGTGCGCGGCTGAACCGGGATGCGAGCATCTTTTCACGCAAAACCGGTTCCCACTTCCCACGTCCGATGCTCACATCTTGAAGCGGCGCATCGTTCGGGCCACTCGCGTGGCCCGCTTTCGTCCGCAGGATGCGCTCGGCGGTCTTCCGATCGCGTTCACCGGGACAAGCCCGGCGATCATACCCTCCCCATGTCATGGCCGGCCTTGTGCCGGCCATCCCGATCGGAAGGGCTCGGCGCCTCTTAGAGCTGCTTCCACTCACGTGGAATCATCTCTTGTCTTTGCCTAAAGCATCGGACGTGAAAAGTGGACTTGCACTTTTGGAATCCATCCGATGCTTTCTTCTTGGATGAGAGCATCGGTCAGGACGGACCCAGCGGGCCGCGCCAGCGAAAACCGGATCCACTTTTCCGTCCGATGCTCTAGCCGCGTTTTCTGACGGTGAACCGGATCCACTTCACCGGAAAATGCTCGAGAAGCGGGATCACCGGGACAAGCCCGGTGATGACGTGGGAGGGTGACCATCGGAGTAGCGCGACCTTTCCACGTCATGGCCGGCCTTGGGCCGGCCATGACGTGGAGACAGAGCAAGTCCGTCATCCGGCCGCCGTGAAACGCCGCCGCCCTCCGGGGCCGCGAGCCCGGACACGGGCGGGAGGCTGCCGGTTCGATCATTCCGCGCGATCAGTCGGGCCAGCGCAGGATGGCCTGCGAGGAACGGTTGCGACGCCCGTCGAGAGGCGTCGCGATGATCTCGTTGGACCGGCGGGCCTTCTCCAGCTCCTCGACGAGACGTTCGGCCACCACTTTCTCCTGGCCCGGATGAAGGTTGCACGGGTCGAGGTAGAAATAGCCGTGCTCGACCTCGTGGTCGCGGACGATGATGGGCGTGCGCCCCGAGGCCAGCGCGTCGGCGAGGTCCCAGGCGGTGATGTGCGCGCCCTTGGGCTCGATGGCGACCTTCAGGCGGTCGAGGGGGTTGTTGGTCGGGTCGGCCTCGCGGATCGGCGTCACGCCCGGGCGCCCGGCAAGGGTCTGTTCCCAGAGCTCCAGATAGCGCGTCTCGCGCTCGCGGATGCCCGCATGGTCGCGCGTCTCCCAGGCTTCGAGGGCCGCGATGGTGCCGAGAATGCCCTCCTTGCCGACCTTCATGCCCCGGCCGATGCCCATGTTCTGCATGTAGGTGGCGCGCACGAGCTCGGTGCGGCCGGCCACGATGCCGCCGGTCAGGCCGCCGAGGAACTTGTGGGAGGAGTAGAGCGCGATGTCGGCCCCGGCGGCCAGGAACCCCTTCAGGTCGTATTCGGACGCCGCGTCGACGATCACGGGCACGCCCCGGGCATGGCAGATCTCGACGAATTCCTTCAGCGGGATCAGGCCGTACTGCACCGTGTGGTGCGAGATCACGTAGACGGCCGCGGCGGTCCGCTCGCTGATGGCGCCGTCGAGCTGATAGCCGTAGGCCGAGGTCGCCTGGCCGACCGGAACGACCTTCGCGCCCGCGAGGCGGATGCCCTGCTCGACGGGCGCCCCGTAGCTGACCATGTGGCCGGTCATCAGCAGCACTTCGTTCCTGAGCCCCTGCGTGTCGGGGAGCCGCTCGACGGCGGCCAGGTCGCAGCCGGTCATGGCGCCCGCGACGGCAAGCGTGATCGCGGCCGAGCACGAGGCCGTGACGAAGCCGGCTTCGGTGCCGCAGAGACGCGCGATCACGCGGCTCGCCTTCTTCTGCAGGTCGCCGATCTCGACGAATTGCGGAAGGATCGCGGAGACGGCCGCGACCGCTTCCGGCACGACGATGGAGGCCCCGAGGGACGTCATGGTGCCCGACACGTTGATGATGGGGCGAAGGCCGAGCTCGGGGCGGATGTCTGTCTGGGTCATGGGGCTCAATGTCTCGATTTTTTATGTTGTGGGAATGGGGTATATTCCATTACTGAGGAAGTATGACGAAGGGGGCTGCCGGTCGTGAAGGTGGGCCGCAATTTCCCACGATCCGGGAGAAGATCCAGTGGACACCAAGTTTCCTGAAGCAGCGAACGCCGCCGCACCCGAGAAGCGAAGCCGCGGCGCCCGCGTCAGCGGCATCGACCGTGCGCTGCAGATTCTCGACTTCCTGCAGGCCGAGATGAAGCCCGCCGGCGCCTATGCGGTCGCCAAGGCGGTGGGAGCCCCGCTCTCGACGGTCTATGTGATCATCGAGGATCTGGTCGAGAAGCGGCTCCTGCAGCGGCGCAGCGACGGCACGGTCTGGCTCGGGCCGCGCCTGTATCACTACGGCCTGGCCTACGCGGAATCCCTCGATTTTCTGAACGTCGCCACGCACGAGATGCAGGACCTGTGCCGGGAGGTGGAGGAAACCATCCAGATCTGCGGCCGGGACGGGGACCATATGGTCGTCATGGCCATGGCGGACGGTCCCGGGCATTTCCGCGTCACGTCCAAGGTCGGCTCGCGGGTGCCCCTGAACTGGACGGCTTCGGGACGGCTTCTCCTCGGTCACCTTCCCGACAGGGAGCGGCTCGACGTCTTCCGCCACGCCTCGAAGGTCTCGCCCACGGGGCGCGCCAACACCAACCCGGAGGCCCTGTCCGACGCCTCGGCGGCGGCCCTGCGCGAGCGCCTGTCGATCCAGATCAACGAGTCGGACTTCTCCGTCGCCTGCATCGCCTCGCCGATCTGCCAGCCGTCGGGGGAGTGCGTCGCGACGATCTCCATCGTGCTGCCCGAGCACCGGGTCGTGCAGGACCGGGACCGCTACACCAACGCCGTGCGCAAGGCGGCCGAGAGGATCGAGGCGACGCTGGGCTGGCGCTGAGCGCGGCATGCAGGGGAGCCTCATGCCTCGATCGCGACGATGGCTTCGATCTCGACCGTGATGTTGTTCGGCAGGGACCCGAAGCCCACGGCCGAACGGGCGTGGCGCCCGGCCTCTCCGAACACGGCCATCATGAGATCGGAGCATCCGTTGATGACCTTCGGGTGCTCGCCGAAATCGGGCGCCGCGTTCACCATGCCGAGGAGCTTCACCACGCGCTTGACCCGCGACAGGTCGCCCAGCGCGTCCTGCATGACGGCGAGGAGGTTGATGCCCGTCAGCCTGGCGTGCTCATAGGCCTCGTCCGCGCCGACGTCGAGGCCGACCTTGCCGGTATGGAGATAGCCGTTGGCCTCCTGCGGCCCCTGGCCCGACAGGAACAGGAGATTGCCTTCCTGGACATGCGTGACGAAATTCGCGATCGGGTTCGGAGCCTTGGGCAGCGCGATGCCCAGTTCCTTCAGGCGCTCGTAAGGATTCGACGCGGTCAGATCTTGAACTTGGTTCACAATGTCAGTCCTTGGGAAATCACTTCAGGATCGCCGTGGCGGATGCAGGCGACGTGATGGTTGGAGCCGACGTCCTCCAAAGGCGGGACGATCTCGGCGCAGGCCTCGACGGCATAGCGGCAGCGGGTGCGGAACACGCAGCCGGACGGGGGATCGAGGGGGCTCGGAATGTCGCCCTTCAGGACGATCCGCCGGCGGTCGGCCGCCGGATCCGGCAACGGAGCGGCCGAGAGCAGCGCCTGGGTGTAGGGATGGCGCGGCATCGCGTAGATCTCGCGGCTCGGCCCGCGCTCCATGACCCGCCCGAGATACATCACCACGACCTCGTCGCAGAGGTACTCCACCACCGACAGGTCGTGCGCGATGAAGAGCATCGTCAGGCCGAAATCCTGCTGCAGATCCTGGATCAGGTTGAGGACCTGGGCCTGCACCGACACGTCGAGGGCGGAGACCGGCTCGTCCGCCACGATGAAGTCGGGCTCCACCGCCAGGGCGCGGGCGATGCCGATGCGCTGGCGCTGGCCGCCCGAGAACTCGTGCGGATAGCGCCGCGCCGCATCCGGGTTGAGACCCACGCGGTGCAGAAGTTCGGCGATCCTGTCGCGCCGCGCGCTACCGCGGACGGGCCGGTGGATGTCGAGGGCTTCGCCGATGATCTGGTCGACCCGGAGGCGCGGATTGAGGCTCGAATAGGGGTCCTGGAAGATGATCTGGAGCCTGCTGCGATAGGCACGCATCTCGCGCTCGGACAGGGTGCGCAGATCGACGCCGTCGAACACGATCCTGCCGTCGTTGGGCTCGACGAGGCGGAGCGTGCAGCGGCCGGCCGTCGTCTTGCCCGATCCGGATTCGCCCACGAGGCCGACGATCGTCCCGCGCTTCACGTCGAAGCTGACGCCGTCGACCGCCTTGACGGTCCCGTTGCGGGTCTGGAACTGCTTGGTGAGCCCCTGGACGCTCAGGAGGGTTTCGCCGGTCATAGGGCCTCGTGCCTCCAGCACCGGCTCAGATGGGACGGGCCCGCCGCCATGAGCGGGGGCGCCTCGTCGCATTGCGGGATGCGGTAGGAGCAGCGCGGTGCGAAGCTGCATCCCGGGGGAAGCGCCGTCACGGGCGGCACGTTGCCCGGGATCGGGTTGAGGCGCAGCCGCTCGCCGGCGGCGCCGCGGTCGCGCGAGGCGTTCGGGATGCAGGCCAGGAGGCCGCGCGTGTAGGGATGCTTCTGGTGCGCGAAAAGGCTCGCCACCGGGCTCTTCTCGACCACGCGGCCGGTATACATCACCACCACGTCATGGGCGATCTCCGCCACCACGCCGAGATTGTGCGTGATGAACAGGATGCTCATGCCGATCTCGCGCTGCAGCCTGCGGAGCAGATCGAGGATCTGCGCCTGGATGGTCACGTCGAGGGCCGTGGTCGGCTCGTCGGCGATCAGGAGGTTCGGATTGCACGAGAGGGCGAGCGCGATCATGACGCGCTGGCGCATGCCGCCCGACATCTGGTGCGGATACTCGTCGAGCCTGCGGTCGGCCGCCGGGATCTCGACGAGCTCCAGCATCCGCCTGGCGTGCCGGCGGGCGTCGGCCGTCGAGAGCGGCTCGTGGAGCCGGATCATCTCGACGATCTGGTCGCCGACCGTGTAGAGCGGGTTGAGGCTCGTCATCGGCTCCTGGAAGATCATGGCGATCTCCCGGCCGCGGACCGCCCGCATCTTGCGCTCCGGAAGCGTCGCGATGTCGATGACCTGGCCCTGGCTCGTGCGGTACAGGATGTTGCCGCCCACGATCCGGCCGGGCGACGACAGAAGCCGCATGATCGACAGGCTGGTGACGGATTTCCCCGAACCGGATTCCCCGACGACCGCGAGGGTCTCGCCGCGCCTCACGTCGAAGCTCACGCCATCGACCGACTTGGCGACCCGGCTGCCGAGTTCGAAGTGAGTGCGCAGGTCCGAGACCCTGAGCACGGTATCGTCGGGAAGCTCCGTCATCGGGCGTTGATCCATCCGCAATGCGGGCACGCCGAGCTCTCCAGCGCGGATTGGCGCGGCGGGACATAGCGGCTCGCCTTGACGGCCTCGTGCCCGAGGATCGTCCAGACGGGTTCGATCAGGCGTGGCAGGTGCGCATTGTAGCCCATGGAATCGACGATCCTCAGATCGCTGTCGTTGACCTCGAACAATGTGAACTCGGCCCGGGTGCCGGGCGACAGCAGGTTCTCGGTCGGAAGGCCGATCACCTCCATCGGGGCCCGGGTCGAGGCGTCGATGACGGCCTCGAACGGCATGCCGACCGACAGCAGCTTCGACATGGTCGTGCCCATGTCCCAGACCGGGTTGTCGAGGGAGCGGGCGTGCAGGTCGGTGGAGATCGAGAAGGGCAGGAGGCCGCGCTGGACCGCGAGTTCGGCCACCTTGAACGAGAAGGACGCGCCGCCATGGCCCACGTCGAGGCGGATGCCGTCGTTGGCGCAGCGCTGCGCCAGCTGGAACAGGTCCTCGTCCTCCATGATGTTCGCCGCCGCCTTGCCGTTGAAGCAGTGGGTCACCACGTCGCCCGGGCCCAGGACCTCGAGCACCTCGTCGAAGACCGGGGGCGGCTCGCCCACATGCACCATCAGCGGCAGCTTGAGGATCTTGGCCACCTTCTTGGCGATCTTGACGGGCGTGATGCCCCAGGCGCCCACGATGACGCCGCTCGCCCGCACCTTGATGCCGATGATGATGTCCCGGTTGGCCTCGACGCACGCGATGGTGCGGTCGATGTCGATGGACCGCATGTCGATGAGCTCGCTCACGCGGTTGCACGCCACGAGGCCGATCGACCCGATGTTCAGGAAGGCCTTGATGCGTTCCCGGGCCGGCTCGATGATGTACTCGCGGAAGCCGTGGAAATTGGCCTCGCCGGCCGAGCCGGCATCCACGATGGTCGTGACGCCGCGCTCGATGCCGCAGACCTGCGGCTTGATCGAGATGTCGGTGCCGCCGTGCCAGACATGGGCGTGGAGGTCGACCCAGCCGGGCGACACGAAGGCGCCCTTGGCGTCGATGCGGCTGGCGCCGTCCGGCGCCTGAAGGGAATGGCCGACGCCGGCGATCCGTCCGTCGCCGCCGATCAGGATGTCCGTCGCTTCCTGGGGAACCCCGCGGCCGAAGCCGACCGGCTTCGCGCCGGCGATGAACAGGGGGGACGAGTCGTCTTGAAATGTCATCGATCAAAGATCCTTTCTCAGGCGCGGATCGAGGAGGTCCCGGAATCCGTCGCCGACCATCTGAAGCGAGAGCACCGACAGGATGATCGCGATGCCGGGAAACAGGGTCATCCAGTCGGCCTGTCCGATATACTGGCGCCCGGCCGCGATCATGGTGCCCCAGGTGGGGATCTCGGGGCTCACGCCGAGGCCCAGGAACGACAGGCCGGCCTCGGCCAGCATGGCGTAGGCGAAGATGAAGGTGCCCTGCACGAGGATGGGCGAGACCAGGTTGCGCAGCACGTGCCGGGACATGATGCGCCAGGTCGGCACGCCGAGGGCGCGGGCGGCCTCCACGTAGGGCAGTTCGCGGATGACCAGCGTGGAGGCGCGCACGATGCGGGCGAGGCGCGGCGTGTAGACGATCCCGAGCGCCACGATGACGGTGACCAGGGACGGGCCCAGCGCCGCCACGAGCGCGATGGCGAGCAGGATGTCCGGGAAGGCCATCATGGCGTCGATGATGCGGGCGATCGGCGTGTCGAGGCGGCGGAAGAAGCCCGCCACGAGGCCGAGCGTCACGCCGAAGACGGCCGCGAAGGCCACCACCGAGGCGCCGACGAGCAGCGAGAGCCGGCCCGCATAGATCGTGCGGCTGAACACGTCGCGGCCGAACTCGTCGGTCCCGAACCAGTAGATCCCGCTCGGCGGCTTGAGCCGGTTCACCACGGAGAGGCGGCTCGGCGAATAGGGGGCGATCCACGGCGCCAGGATGGCCAGCGCGGCGACCACGACGAGGATCAGGAGACCGATCATGACGGTCTTGCGGGTCACCAGGCGCGAGACGAAGCTCGCCTCGGCGATGGCCGGGGAACCGACGGCGACCATCAGTAGCGCACCCGCGGGTCGACGAGCAGGTAGAGCATGTCGATCAGGAAGTTGATGAGCACGTAGAGCGCCGCCACGATCAGGAGCGCCCCCTGGATGACCGGGTAGTCGCGCCGCAGCACGGCCGAGACCACGAGATTGCCGACGCCGGGAAGGCCGAACACCGTCTCGGTCACCACGGCGCCCGACACGAGGAGCGCCGCCGTCAGGCCGATCACGGTCAGGACCGGGATGAGGGCGTTCTTGAAGGCGTGCTTCATGACGACCCGGACCTCGCCCATGCCCTTGGAGCGGGCGGTGCGCACGTAGTCGTCGTTGAGCACGTCGAGCATGCTGGCGCGCGTGAAGCGCAGGATCAGGGCCGACGACACGATGCCGAGGGACAGGGCGGGAAGGACGAGATGCGACAGCCGCGTGAACAGTCCGGCCCCGGGACCGCCGTAGCCGGAGACCGGGAACAGGCCGAGGCGCACGGCGAAGAACTGGATCAGCAGCAGGCCGAGCCAGAAGCTCGGGACCGACGCCGCCAGCATGGCGAGCGTGGTGGCGACCTGGTCGAACAGGGAGCCGCGCCAATAGGCCGACAGGATCCCCACGGGAATCGCGATCAGGCCCGCGATGAGGATGGAGAACAGGGTGAGGAAGAAGGTCGGCTCGGCCCGTTCCGCCAGGGCCGTCAGGACCGGGCGGTTCAGGAAGATCGATTCGCCGAGATCGCCCCGGAGCAGCTGCCCGAAGAAGATGCCGTACTGGACGATGAGCGGCCGGTCGAGGCCGAGGCGGGCGCGCAGGCTCGCCACGTCCTGGGCCGTCGCGTCGGGACCGAGCATGACGGCGGCCGGATCGCCGGGCGCGATGCGCACGATGATGAACACGATCGTGACGACCACGAACATCACGGCCAGCATGCCGAGGAGGCGTTGAAGGATGTAGCGGCTCATGCGTCGATCTGCGTTGAGGAATGAGCGGGGAGCGCGGGTGCGCTCCCCGGCTTGCCGGCTCTTACTTCTTGACCGAGACGTTCCAGAAGTAGGGCCACGGCGCGGGCACCACGCCCTCGAGCTTGGGCGACTGCGCCGAGAGGGCGTTGAAGTCGCCGATCTTGATGCTCGGGGTCTCGTCGTAGATGACCTTCTGGACCTCGGCCCACAGGGCAGGGCGCTTGGCCGCGTCGCTCTCGGTGTTGAAGGCGTCGACGGCCTTCTTGCGGGCGGGGCTCGACCACCAGCCGGGCGAACTCTCGGAGAGCTGGCCGATGAGCGCGGGCTCCGGCAGGAACGGGCTGTGGGTGATGTAGATGTCCCACAGGGCCGGGTCGCCGCGCCGCTGGGTCAGGGTCGCCCAGTCGACCACCTGCAGGTCGACCGTGAAGCCGGCCTGCTTCAGGTACTCGGCCGCCACCTGGGCCATCTTGTAGTGGAACTCGTACTGGCGGCTGGTGAGGATGCGCAGCGGCGCGCCGCCGTAGCTCGCCTTCTTCAGGAGCGCCTTGGCCTTGTCCGGATCGGCCACGTTGTACCGGCCCTCGACGCCCGCATCCGTGTTCCACACATAACCCTTGGGATACATGGCTCCGTCGAGGGAGTAGAACTCCGGATTGCCGAAGGCCGCGGCCAGCATGTCCTCCATGCTGAGCGACAGGCGCACCGCCATGCGGGCGTCCGTGTTGGCCATCACGCCCTGCTTCGTGTTCATCACGAAGACCGGCCAGCCGAACGGCTTGAGGATGACGGGCTTGGACGTCTGGATGTTCTTGATGCGGTCGTAGGATTCGACCGGGATCGAATCCACGTAGTCGAACTGTCCGGAGATCGCGCCCTCGACGCGGGTGTTGGGATCCGGCACCGGCACGAAGCGGATCTCGTCGAGGATCGGCTTGCGCGCGCCGCCATAGCCGTTGCCGGCACCGTCGAGCGGCTTGTAGGCCTCGTTGCGCACGAGCTGGATGTACTGGTCGGGCTTGCGCTCCTTGAGCTTGTAGGGACCGGTGCCGACCGGGTCCTTCATGGGCACGTCCATCTTCTCCGACGGCATGATCACGGCCGCGGAGTTGTTGAAGGACAGGAGCGCCAGGAGCGGCGCGTAGGGCGTCTTCAGGGTGATGCGCACCGTCGACGGATCGACGGCCTCGAGCTTGTCCACGTTGCCGGCCACCTGCTTGCCGCGCGAGGCCTGGTCCATCCAGCGCTTGAGCGACGCGACGACGTCGTCCGACGTCATGTCCGAGCCGTCGTGGAATGTGACGCCTTCCCGCAGCTTGATCGTATAGACCTTGCCGCCGTCGGTGACCTCGGGAAGCGAGGCTGCGAGAAGCGGCGTGACCTTCCAGTCCTTGTCGAAGGTGAACAGCGTCTCGAAGAAGTGCTGGGTGACGATGCCGACCAGGTCCGCCGTCGACACCATGGGGTCGAGCGTCGGCGGCTCGCCGATCGTCGCCACGTTGATGACGCCACCCGTCTGAGCCAGAACCGGGCCCGATACGACGATCGCCAGGCCGGACAACAAAGCTTCCCTGATCCTCATGGTCACCCTCTTCCTCTATAATTATGGATTATTTGCTTTAGTTATGTCATAGTGAGCGAGCAAAGGATCGTCGTCAATAGGCATGAAGGGGCGGTCAGTCCGAGGTTAGGCGGGCGCGCGATCGGGAGGGGCGCGGGACGGCGCGCTCAATACAGTCGAGGTCGCCGGGATACGTCCGACCATGACGGGGAGAGTTGGGGCGAGGCGGGTGCTTCACCCTCCCACGTCATTACCGGGCTCGTCCCGGTGATCCCGATC